>JAKLQT010000286.1 GCA_022013205.1 Candidatus Omnitrophota bacterium
ATTAATAGAGGAAAAGTATAGTAAACTGTTCGTCTTCAGCAGCCTTGTTACGTGATTTTTCCGCAAAGTCTTTTAGCTTTACTTCAAATTCTTCTTTCATCTTTTCATTTTGCTGCTCTAATTCTCTGATTTGTTTACTATACTTTTCCTCTATTAATTGCATTTTCTTTTCCCCTGCCGACGTTTCTCTGCTTAATTTTGCCGCGGAAGCCTGCTGCATATCCTCAAAAATTTGCTGTTGCTGCGCCAGCTTCTCTTTATAAGAATTTTGTTCTTCGGCTAATCTCTGCCTTCGCATCTCCAATTCCCGGGTAAGCCGTTCATTTTCGCGTTTTAAATTAGCCAACTCCTCTTTTATCACCGCGCTGACTTTCTTTTCATCGGCAAATTCTTCTCCTGAATACAAGGCAAGTTTTTTAGTAAGTAATGCAATATGGTTATCTTTCTCTGCAAGCGCGGTTTCCTGCAGTTTTAATTCTTCCTTGAGCTTGGTCAAATAAATCTTTAGCTGTCCTAATGACTGTTTCAATACCCGCACCTGGGCGCCAAAGATATTTTTTTGTTCCTCAATAGCAACATTGTATTCTAAGTCCTTTTTAGCGATTAATTGCCGCAGTGTCTCTTCGTTCTCGCCGGCCTGAGCTCGAAACGCCTTTATCTCCTCATCCCGGTCAATAATCTGCCGATTGTACAGCTCCTCTTTTTCGCGTAATGCCTCATAGAATTGCTGGTATTTCTCCGCTAATTTCTGTTCATATAAAATCTTTTGTTTTTCCCTCTCACTTTTTAAATCTTTTTCATGAGACTGCTTTATTTTGCTTAATTTTTCATTTAAATCTTTTTCCCTGTCTGCTGCAGCATGCCCTTTCTCATAAACTTGATTCCCTTCTTTTTCCGCTTTTATGCCGCTATGTTCAGATTCTTGTCCCGGCTTTACATCTCTTTGTTGATCGTCAAGCTGTAATCCTTCCTGGTAATGCTGTTGTTTTTTTTCTTGCGCAACAGAAATCGCTTTCTGGAATTCCTGTTCTGCCTCCAAATAATTGTTTTGTTTATACAAAATCACCCCTCGCTGATAATGTTCATCAGCTTCTTTCTGTTGCGCATATAAATATCTTTGACTAAAAAACACAATATAAATGAAGCTGCAGATAAGAATATATAAAAGAATAGAATAGTATTTGCTTTTCAGAATATTTTTTGTCACTTTCATTTTTTACGCAAACAAGGTATTTTTATTTACCAATTGATTTGCCTTCCCACGTCTGCCAGGTTAATATATATTTCTTAACCCAATCAATATCCTTGTCATCTTTTTTTACCAATTGCAGATATTTTTGAAAATTCTTTATCGCTTTCGCCCTATCTTCAAAGTATTCAGCGTAAATATAGCCTAAATTGAAATAAGCCTGCGCGTTTTCCGGATTTAATTCAATCGCCTTCTCAAACTCGGCAATCGCTCTGGGATAATCCTTATTCTTTGTATAAAAAACTCCCAAATTATACTGCATCAGTGCCGTACGTTTAATTAACATCTTATTTTCACGCGCCACTTCCGCATATTCGCGGGGCTGGCGTTCCAACTTATTTTCCAGAACTTTATTTTGCGCTAATGCCCTGTCGTATTTGTTTTTTACTTCTTCTAGCTGCTTGCGCAGGATATATGCCTTTTCTTCTGCGCAGGCTGCCTTATTTTCTGCTTTTCCTATTGCCGCCTGCTTTTTTTTAGCGTTTTTCTCCCGGAGAGCGATTTCTTTTTCCAATCGCTTAACCTTCTTTTTCAAATCATCGCCAATAATATTTTCTGCTTTTTCCTTTGCCAGAGACTTTCGTGTTTCATTACGCTCTTGCTGTAATTGTGCTTGTTCAGACTCAAGGAGCGAAATCCTATCCATAAGCAGGCTATTTTCGTTCAGTAGTTTCTTAATTTGGCCATTAAGAGACTGTTTCTCCAGTCCCTTTTGCCTACGCTCCTTTTCTACCAGAGACATCTGCTGCCGCGTGGCCGCTATCTCATTTTTATACGGAAGCAAAATTTCTATTTGCTTTTGCAAATTATTTTTATCTTTAAGCAGTAGATTATAATCGCGCTTAAGTTTATTATAATCAGCTGTTGTCTGCTCCTGTCCAAGGTAAAGAAAAACAAAAGCCAGGACTATTAGAAATATTACAAATACATTCTTCATGTCATTCATCCTTAAATGGTTTTAGCGCCGGATAACATTCTTCCCCGCTTTTAAATTCAGGATATGGCTTAAATGATTTCTCAGTTATTATGCTATTGTGTTTATCCGCGGCCAAGTCAGATTCCGTGGTTATCGCTTTATATTCCTGATAATCTTTGGCCGGTTTTTGTCCAAACGCCCGGGGATCTCCCGTCGAGAGTTCATCCCCCTCGATGATATGCGCTGTAACCATGATCAGCAATTCCGTACGGGAATTACTTTTTGTCTCATTTTTAAAAAGCATACCCAGCAGCGGAATCCTGCTTAACACCGGCACATACTGTGAATCAATAGTATCTTCCTGCCGCCTCAATCCGCCGATGGCAACAGTTGCCCCGTCTTTAATCATAACCGTTGTCTCTGCCGTTGACGTATCGATAATCGGGATTGAGTTATTCTGCGCGCTCAGTATTTCCCCTATAACGCTGCTGATTTCCGGTTTTATGCTTAACGAAACATAACCTTCATCATTTATCACCGGCGTTATAAACAGCTGTAACCCGACATTTAGGAAGGTCACTTGTTCAGAAGTGGTTGTCATTGCCTGCCCCGTAGTTGTTGTCGTCGTAATATATGCCTGGCGCTCGCCGACATGGATCCGCGCTTCCTGGTTATTCGTAACCGCCAATTTCGGATTAGACAGTATTTTAACTTCACCCAGAGTTTTTAAATACTTAATCAACAGGTCATAATCATCCTCGCCGACCATTCCGATATGCATTCCTTCCGTGGCAACTTTTTTAGTACTCGCGGAGAAATCAGTAGTCGTCGCGCTAAACGGATACGAACCAACATATCCCGTGTCATTTAAAACCTCTTTACGCGAACGCCAATCGCTGTTTGCCGTATCCACGGAGCTTAAAGGATATGAACCGACGTATGCCATGCCTTTCTTCTTAGATACCTGGAAAAGCCCCTCCCACTGCACACCTTCACTCAAGCTGTTTTTTAATTTGACCTGAATAATCCGGGCATCAATAAGCACTTCCTTGGTTTTAAGGTCCAAGCTGGCAATAATCTTTTCAACATCTTTCATCCTCTCCGGCAAAGTCTGTACAATAACCTGGTTCGTACGCGTATCGGCCTTTATAGAACCGACTTTTTTCATGTCCAGCTGCGATTTAAGTTGTTTGGCCACATCCTGGGCGTTCGCGTACTTAAGGCTGAAAACACGAAGGCTGCTCTTATGCTCAAGAGATTCAAGCGCTTTGCTAATCTCCTGGAGCTTCTCCGGTGTATCCAAAACCAAAAGAGTCCCGGAATCGGATTCTACCAATACTTTTCCGATCGTACTTTTTATCGAATCAATGATCGTATATGCATGATCCGGAATTACATAGCGCAAATGAAACACCTTAACCTGCCGTATATCAGCAAACTCCTTGCCGTAACGCAGCTTGTATTCTTTTTCCGTCATAACATTGTAAATAGAGCCTTTTTTTTCATACGCTAACCCGTTGGAACGGATTATAATTTCAAAAAGATCCTCTACCGGAACATCTTTGATCGTTAACGTAATACGTCCTGAGACTTCCTTGGTGGGAACTATGTTTAAATTCGCCTTTGCTGCCAAATACTTAAGAGCGTCTTTCACCTCTATATCCCGCAAATCAAGTGTAATCAGCTCTTGCCTAAGCGCCACATTCGATACCGTTCCTTCACCCCCGCCAAAGGAGGCCAGTGCCGCGTATTCCCGTGCAGGAAAAACACTTCCCGCGCCAATAATCATTGTAACGGGCAAAAGAAAAATAGTCAAAAATATAGTAAAAAAAGTTTTTTTTCTCATCAGCGCTTATTATCTTTTGTGCCCCAGATCAGCAGGTATTCCTTTGCGCGCTGCGCATCCTTATCATTGGGCGCAATGGATAGATAATGCTTAAAATGCGAAATCGCTTTTGCTTCATCGATAATATAACGGGAATAAATAATCCCCAGATTGTAATGCACGTTGGCATCATTCTCGTTAGATTGTAATGCCTTTTTAAATTCATCTATAGCCTGCGTATATTCCAGCTTCTGTGTATAAAAAACCCCCAGATTATAATGCAGATTCGAGTTTTCCATGCGTGTATCATTTAATTCCCGTTCCAGGCGGGAAAGATTATCAGGCATCGTTTTAAGAAGCAGATTGAACTGCTGGATTTCTGCCTGAGCCTTGATTAACTGCCCGTTTAGGTCATCAATTGCGGTTGAATATTTCACCAACAGTGTCCGGTCGCTTTCTTGCGTTTCCCGCCAGGCTTTTTCTTTTTCGTACATCTGCCGCAAACGTTTTTTTAGAATTTGCGAATTGTTATTTACTTCCTCATATTCGTTTTGTAAAGCGGTAAATCTATTTTTATAATCTTCCAACTGCGAGATATATAATTCTTTATCTTTATTAGTAAGCGCGTTTTTCTTTTCCAATTCATTTGCCATGCCTTGAAATCCTTTTAATTGCTCGTTAAACTCATTCTTATTATTCTCAAGTTTGGCGGCGTACTCGCGCTCTTTTTCCCTAATCAGATCTTCTGTTAAAGCAGCCTTTTTTTCTTTTTCTTCGAGCTGCTTCTTAATCTGGGCAGCCTGCGTAAGTAATTGCACATTCTCTTTCGACATTTCGTTATTGCGCTCTTTTACTCTGCTAAGCTCTTCGTAAGCCTTATTTAATAGCGCGTTAAGATTATCAAATTCCGTTTTCAGATAGTTTATTTCCTCTGAAGCAACATCCAAGCTTCCCTTATTCATTTGAGTACCTTCTTCAAAACCGCTCTGTTTCTGGTAATTAACCATTTTCAGCAAAAGGCCTCTCTTTTCATTGATTAAGGTATCGTTGTGAGTAATCAACCTTTCGTTTTCCTTTTTCAGCATCTCCAATTCTGCGGCTGCTCCCTTATCACTTTGTTTTTCTTTTTGCTCCAGCTGTGCGCGCAATTTTTCATCTTGCGTTTCACTCTCCTTGAAAGCAGCGGCTATCTGTTCATTCGTCGCGCGCAGTAATTCCATCTGCCAGGCGGCATCAGCCAGCTGTTTTTTTAGCTTTTCTTCCCGCTGCCCACTTTCTTTCTGCTGCTGCTGCAAATCTTCTTTTGCCTTCTCCAGCTTTTTGTTGAGTTCTTTTACCTCTAAAATATATTGTTTAGTTTCTGCCTGTGCTTTTAAAGTGTAACCTTTAAGCCTCAGCGAAAGCTTTTTTACTTCATTTAATTCTCCGGAAGACAGTTGTTGAGAATCATCCTTAGCCGCCTGAACGTTTTGTACGCATACAAAGCAGGTAAAAACAAACATAAAAACGAAAATAAAAAAAATCTTTCTTCCCTTATACGTCGTCCGGCAGCAATGATAATTATCCTGCATCACCTTCTTCATTTTTTTTCCTCACTCTGCAGCCCCTTGTATACTTTAAAACCCTTAATTTCCATAGCACCGGAATCACTTTCGCAAGGCGCAGACATATTCTGTTCTTTTTTTATCCTATCCGAGTCCTGGTATTCATGCGCCGGTTTTATACCCGGAGAACCAACCTCTTCCCCTGCCGCTGTAATAAGCGCCTCTCCGCTGATGATTGTAGGCGTCAGCATTATCAATAATTCCGTAACATTATTGGATTCATTTTTAGTTTTAAATAATTGACCTAGCACGGGTATTTTGCTTAAAATCGGAACTCTTTTTTCAATTTTTATTTTTTCTTCCTTACGTAAACCTCCGATAATTATTGTCCCGCCGTCTTTCACTAAAACCGTGGTCTCTGCAACAGATGTATCCACAATAGGTATCCGGTTGTTTGAAGAGGTAACTAATGTATTTATTACACTGCTGACCTCTGTTTTCAGTTTTAAGCTTATAAAACCGTCGTCATTTATTGTCGGAATAACGTCCATCTGCAAACCGGTATCAATAAAATTGACCTGTTCGGATATTGTATTTGTAGATTGCCCTATACTAGTTGTTGTTGTAACATATGCTTCACGTGCTCCAACGTGTATGCGGGATTCCTGGTTATTAACCACCGCTATTTTCGGATTGGAAAGAATCTTAGCCTCATTTTCTGTCTTTAAATAGTTCATCAATACGTTAAAATCGTTTGAGCCGACAACCCCGATATTAAGGTTTTCCAGTCCGATCTTTGGAGTGCTCGCCGAATAATTGGACGTGGTCCCGCTGGATGGATAAGACCCCACATACCCTACCTTCTCAAGGGTGGCCTTGCGTGATTGCCAATCATCCGAGGACGAACGCACAGTAGCAAAAGGTGTTGAGCCGAGATAAGTCATTCCACTACTGGATTCGGCAAGGTCAAAAAGCCCTTCCCATTTAACCCCCACATCTATCCCGTCACCTAAATTGACCTTTACAATCTTTGCGTCTATAAGAACTTCCATTGTTTTCTTATCCAAAGCTTTAATCAACCGTTCAATTTCCTGCATCCTTGCCGGAAACGCCTGCACAATTACCTGATTCGCGCGTTCATCCGCCTTAATCGAGCCCACTTTTTTCGCGTCCAAACGCGCCGATAATTGTTCCTCGACAGTTTTCGCTTTCGCGTAATTCAGCGGAAACACCCGCGTTAAATTCTCTTTTTCAAATTCATTCAGAACCTTTTCCATCTCCTTCAGTTTATCCGGGGAATCCATACATAAGGCACTTCCCGACTCCGAATCAACCAAAATTTGCCCCACATCACTCTTCAGTGTGTCTAAAAGGCTGAAAATCTGTTCCGGCACCGCGTATTTCAAGCGAAAAACCTTTACCTCGCGCACATCGGCAAAATTCTTACCGTACAATAGACTATATTCTTCTTTTGACATAACGTTATAAATATCGCCCACCTTGTCGTAAGCAAGGCCGTTAGAGCGCAGCATAATATCTAAAACATTTTTGACCGGAACGTTTCCGACAACCAAAGTTATTCTGCCGGTTACCGATTTCGAAGTAACGATATTCATGCCGCTTTTCAAGGCAAAATATTTCAGGGCATCATTTATTTCAATATTTCTTAAATCAAGCGAGATATTTCCCTCCATACCTGCGGATAAAGCAGTAATTTTCTGCTGCTGGGCCGGCGGTACGGGAACAATTGCCTGCGCCAGTTCCGCTGCCTGAACGGTTAAAGTAGCAATTATCAGGCTAAAAGCTATAACTGTAAACACAAAAACTTTTTTCATCTCAATTCAATCTCTTGCGAACGATAATGCAAAATCACCTTATCTCTGTAAATTGCCTGCACGCTTATCTCGTTTATCTTGTTTCCTGTTTTGACAAAATATGTCTTTTTCTCCTTCTCATCCTCGATGATCGCGTCCGGGTCGTTTGACCAGGAAATACCTACCAGCTTTAAGCTCTTTACCATTGTTTCCAAGTCAGCCGGCTCTTGCTTCGGCTGTTCGTTAAAAGCACCTTTCTCTTCTTCCTGCTCATCCGCCAAACCAAACAGATTGCGGGATTTAACCTTGTTAAGATAATAACTCTCAGACTCAAGCCGTGAAGCAACTGCCTTTACATCTGGTGAAGGTAAAGAAGCTTTGCCTATTTGCGCTTTCAATCCAGGATTAAGCAACTGGGAAAATTTCACTTTTATGCTCACGCCAAGATAAACCACCAGGCCTAGGATGCATAACTGCAGCAGAACATTAAATCCGCGCAGGCTAAAAGAAATACTCGGTACCTTTACCGAGACTTGCGATATTTTTGATTTTAAGAATGATATCTTTCCTCTAAGAGCTGCGATAGAGAAAAACTCCTTCACCCGTCTTGCAGGCGTTGGCTTAACCTTATCGGCTTCATTGCCTTCGTTTTCAATAATATTCAATAACTTTTTTTCAGGGCTAATATTTTTTTCTGCCATAGTCTATAACTTTATAATTGTCGGATGCGGTGCCCGGTGCCAGCCTTGCGTTACCTCTTCATTGATGATTGCGCGGATCATAACATCATCTACGACAAATTTATTATTCATTACCAGGCGCTTTAGCGCCTTATGGCAAATCATATTAACTCTTCTGGGATATCCATGCGTATACCTGTAAATTTCTTTTATCGCTCCTTCTAAAAATAAATGCATATTCGCTTTATATCCTGCCTGCTTAACGCGGAATTCAATCATCTGCCTTGTCTCTTGTTCATCAAGCGGATTAAGCGTGTACTTAAAGTTTATTCTATCGACAAAATTTGGTATATCAATCACCTTGCCGTGAAGCTCCATTTGTCCTAAGAGCACCAGCTGCAACAGCTTAAACTCATTTGTCTCATAATTAAGCATCACCCTTAGACACTCAAGCGTAACCTCGTTTAGCTTCTGTGCCTCGTCAATGATCAAAACAACTGTTTTATTTTCCTCAACGCCTTTTTGAAACAAAAAACGCTCCAAAGCTTCTTTAAGCTCTAATATACGCGGCCCATCGTTATTTACCTGTACATCAAAGTTGCGCACAAGTGATGTTAGGAATATCTCATCGCTCTCATAAACAGGATCAAGCATCATATGACATAGAAACCTATCCTGAGATTTAACAAGCTGGTACAGTTTTCGGCTCAAAGTTGTCTTTCCTGTTCCGACATCCCCCAGGATCACGTTCAGCCCTCTTTTTAACCGCAGCTCTATCATCAGGTTTGTGAGTGCTTTTTCATGCTCACGCGACTCAAAGAAAAAAGCCGGATCAGGGCTTGTGGAAAAAGGCTCTTTGTCAAAACCTAAAATTTTAAAATAACTCATGATCTTTTCCCGAACGCTTTTAAAAAATAAAAGGCCACACCCTTTTTCATAAAAAAAGTATAGCCTGTTAACATAATTCTATATGGTTTTTTATCCTTAAAATCCATTTTTCCGTCTATCCTTCCGTGAAAGACAGCTTACATCTGATGATTATTATTCAATATCTTAGCGATTATCTTTAAAGGATAACCTTTACCCTTTAAGTCATCTATTTTATTTAAGTTGCTTTCTACCTCTAAAGCTTTATAAAAACGCTTATTCCCGGAGCCTCTTTTCCTTATGGCATTAAGTAATCCGAAATTCGTATAGTGATTTAATGTCTGGTAAGATATATTAAACTTTCTCACAACATCCATTGCTGTAATGATATCATCCATTTCTACCTCATATTTTCCAAAAAAAGATACAAAATTTATAAAATGAATACACCTCACCCATTAAAAGGCAGTATCCTTTTTCTTTTAACAAAAAATTACTAAAAATAAACCAGGTTTTGACTTATTTAATGCTAGCATATATGGTAACTATTGTCAAGTGATATAAAAAGGTACACTCCGATACAGTTTTTACATGCTTGAGGGCATTAAAATCATCTTTTTTGGGAGCGGGAATAGAGCCTCATATGCTAAAAACCTGTGGTGTGTCGTAAGTGGGGTGCTGTTGCGAAATGTACAGCTATATCTCCCTGGGCACAGGAAAGGCATTATTAAGTTGAATAGTTTCCTAGTAACTTAATGATTTGTAAGGGCTCTTTATTATTTAGTGTGGACTTCTAATAAAGATTAGGGGGGAATTTTTAAGCGCACTCACAAATTTAGGCAAATATTCGTTATGTTTTTGGGTACCCTTTTGGGCGCGAAGACTGTCTGAGCCCTTGACATTCTTAATGTCAAGGGAGAGTTTCTGCAGCGCCAAAAACACAACGCAGATTTGCCGGTTCCGCTGCTTTTTAGCGGGGAAAATTTGTTGTAAGCGTAAAATTTACCCATAATCTTGTCACGACTTCATTTATACAGCATTCTCCACATTTATTGCGAAAGAACCTTTATAAATTATTAAACAAGAAAGAACCAAAAAACAAGAGGCAGAAAATTAATTTCCCACCCCTTAAGATTTAAACCATAAGTTTGGACTAACCTTATCCTTTAGTCACGATCAAGTCGATCAAATCAACAACTCTGTTTGAATATCCCCATTCATTATCATACCATGAAAGGACCTTGACCATGTTTTTCCCGATTTTCATAGTGCTCAGAGCATCAAATATCGACGAATGAGAATCCTTAATAACATCAGCGGATACAATCGGCTCATCACAATATGAAAGAATCCCTTTCATCGCGCCTGCTGCCGCTGCCTTAATCGCCGCGTTGATTTCCTCAACAGTCGCGTCCTTTTCCAGCTCTACTACCAGGTCAACAAGTGAACCTGTAGGAGTAGGTACCCGGATAGCCATGCCGTTTAGTTTTCCGTTAAGCTCAGGAATAACCAGCCCCACTGCTTTAGCCGCACCGGTTGTTGTCGGGATCATTGATAATGCCGCGGCACGTGCTCTTCTTAAATCGCTGTGCGGAAAATCAAGAATTACCTGGTCGTTAGTGTAAGAATGAATTGTTGTCATCAAACCGTAAACTATGCCGAATTTATCATTCAAAACCTTAGCTACAGGCGCAAGGCAGTTGGTTGTGCATGACGCGTTAGATACAACAATATCATCTGCCTTGAGCATATCATCATTTACACCAAGAACGATTGTATTGTCAATTTTGTCTTTTGAAGGAACTGTCAGAATTACCTTTTTGGCCCCTGCTTCAACATGCCACATTACCTGCTCTCTTTTCCTGAATACTCCGGTTGACTCAACAACAATATCAACCCCTAACTCTTCCCAAGGCAGCTGCTTCGGGTCTTTAATAGCATAGATCTTAATTTTCTTTCCGTCAACAATTATAGCCTCACCCTCTACTTTTACAATTTTATCATATCTACCGTAAACAGAGTCATATTTTAAAAGATGGGCAAGTGTTTTCGCATCTGTAAGGTCATTAATTGCCACAACCTCGATATTGCTTTTTTCCATAGCAATTTTAAATACATGACGGCCGATTCTCCCGAATCCATTAATACCTACTCTCACTCCCGTTGCATTTCCTCCTTTTTTAATGAGCAAATTACTTAGTGAACACAGTGAAACTAAGTAATAATTGCGAATTAAATCCGCCGCTCCTTTTGGCGGATACTCTCTTAATTAATCTCTTATCTTGTGTATCTGTGTTTAGAGTTTCCCCTTTTTTTATTAACAAATTTCACGCAAAAATTTTGCAGCCTGTTCCGGCGGGTTGGGATTTATATAAAAACCAGTCCCCCATTCAAAACCAGCTGATTTGGTAAGTTTCGGCAAAATTTGTAAATGCCAATGGTAAAACTCGAGCTCCTGATCATTCTGTATTGGAGCAGTGTTAATAATAAAATTAAACGGCGGATCTGTCAAGACCTTTTTTAATCTTCTCAAAGTGTCTTTTAAAATAGCCGCCAGATCATCCATTTCATCCTCACGTATATCGTAAAAATGACTCTTATGCTCTTTTGGCATGATCCATGTTTCAAACGGGGTACAGGAGAAAAATGGACTAAACGCGACGAACCGCTCATTTTGACTAACCAGCCGTTCCTTTTCCTGCATTTCCTGATGAATAATATCACAATACACGCATCGTTCCTTAAAACCGTAATACTTTTGGGCGCCGCGCAAGGCCTCTTTTATTTTTTTAGGCACGATCGGAAGAGCAATCAGCTGTGAATGCGAATGTTCCAAAGAAGCGCCTGCGCTCAAACCGTGATTTTTAAATATCAAGATGTATTCAAAGCGCTTATCTTTTTTAAGATCAATGCAGCGCTGTTTATATGCCATAATTACTTTAGACACATCCTGCAGGCTTAGATCCGGAATATCCTTTTCATGCTCAGGTGTTTCTATTATAACTTCATGCGCTCCGACCCCGTTCATCTGATCATATATATCAATACCCCGGCGCTCCAGATCTCCTTCTATACGTAGTGCCGGAAATTTATTGGCTATAACACGCAAATTCCACCCCGGCTTATTCGGCCTGGACCCGGGAGTTCTATCAACAAATATCTCCGGCGGAGTTATATCCTCATTGCCAGCGCAAAAAGGGCACCTTTTCCCGGAATGCTTTTTCTGTACAGCCTCAGAGTAATAGTCAGCAGGAGTTTTAACCTGATCATAGCAAACAATTATCCACCTGCCGATTATCGGATCGCGGCGCAATTGCTGCATTATTTTCTCTCCTGATTTAATCCATTCAAAAACTTTGCCGCCTCCTCAGGCGGTGTAGGATTAATATAAAAACCGCTGCCCAGCTCAAACCCGGCAACCTTTGTAAGCCGCGGTGTAATTTCAATATGCCAGTGATAATCATAATCTATTGTTTTCCAGTATCCTGCTGAGGTCATCCTCCGAAACGGAGCAGTATGAATAAGAAAATTATAAGGCGGATCATTAAGTCCCGTGGATAACTTACCCATTACTGTTTTCATAATACCCGCTAAGCCTTTTGTGTTTTTCAGAGTATAAAAGTCACAGGAATGCTCCTTGGGCAAAACCCATACCTCAAAAGGAAAACGAGAAGCATAAGGGGTAAAAGCGACAAATCCGTCATTGTGCGCGATAACACGAGCCTGAGCATCTATTTCATGGCGAATCATATCGCAGAATAAACAGCGTTCTTTATATTCATAATAACGTTTACACCCGGCAAGTTCTTCTTTTACCCTTTTTGGGTTTACAGGCAAGGCAATAAGCTGCGACCTTGAATGCCTTATCGGGCTGGCTCCGGCGACAACTCCGTAATTTTTAAAAATAAGCGCGTATTTTATCCTGATATCTCTCTCCAGATCCTTCATACGCTTAACATACGTATCAAAAACACAGGCAATCTGCTCGATATCAAGCTCCGTGATATTAGCAACATGCCGGCTGGCCTCAATAATTACTTCATGAGCGCCGATTCCGTTCATCAAATCAAACATACCCTGCGGCCTGCGGCCCATATCGCCCTCTATCCGCATTAAAGGCGTCATGTTCGGCACGACACGCAAATCCCAACCAGGAGTGTTGGGAGGAGTGTTTTGTCTGCGTACGGCATAGATCTCAGGAAAAGTTTCGTTTTCCCGGCCTTCACAAAAAGGACAGTCAATTTCTGAAGGCTCATCTTTAGCAACTACAAAATCATGCGGACGTTTCCCGCGCTCCGTGGAAACAATCACC
>JAKLQT010000287.1 GCA_022013205.1 Candidatus Omnitrophota bacterium
AGATAGCTTTCCGAATTCTCTTCCTGTGGCTTGGGAATCAGGGGGCAGAATTGCTTCAATAATGAAAAAGTATAGCATAAAAGAAGAAGCAACGATGCATATTAATAAATATGCGAAGAATAGTATTTGTCTTTGCCCGTCTCCAGCAAGAATAACTATGTTTGAAGAAGGAAAAGTAGATCTGACTAATTTTTTTAATAAATTAATAACTCCATATTTTTATGGATTGAGTTATTTTGAACAATACGGAATATGGCCATGGGGAGCATATAGTCATGGATATTTGGGGATTTTAGAGTTTTATTTTGAAGAAATGCAAGGGAAACCAAGCAATAGGGAAATGTTAGAGACTACTTTAATAGCCTTGGATAATGTTAATAAGGCGATAGTTCCCCTTATTACTACAGGTGAATTTTTCAAAGTGTTTAAAAATTGCCCTTGCGGCTCAGGACGTGTATTTAAAGAATGTCACTTTGTTCAGTATCACGGGGCAAGAATCCTGGCGTGTGATTATAAAATTTTAAAAGAAGGATTTGGAAAAATTCAGGAAGTTATTTAAAATTATTATTCTAAAATTGACAAATAATTTGTAAACTAATAGAAAAGGATGATTTTTATGAAAAAATTAAACTGTTATTTATCTCAAGCCATCACATTGTTACGACAATTCGATGAATCTGAAGTAGAGCAATATTTAAAGTACTATGAGCATATTGAAAAATGTTTAAGTAAAAATCACAAGATAAATGTTTTTCATCCCATTAAAGAGGAGAAGCAGAAAAAGCTGTCAACGGAAATTTAAAAGTATACCAGTTTCGGCAATGAAAAGTATACCAGTTTAGCCGTAAAAATCAGGCATTGACCTCCTTTCGTTCAGAATAATGTTTAAGCCGATAACTGTTGCCCTTGATGCTGATAACCTGGCAATGATGCAGTAACCTGTCCAAAATGGCCGTGGCAATGACCGGATCACCGAAGAGCTCTTCCCATTCGCCGAAGCTCTTGTTTGAGGTGATAATCGTGCTTGAGCGCTCATAGCGATAAGAGATAAACTGAAAGAACAGATGCGCATCCTGACGGCTGATGGGCATATACCCGACTTCATCGACGATAAGCAGGGCGCTTTTGTAATAGCTGCGGCCGCGTCCTGGACGGTCGTTTTCCGTGTCTTTTTTAAGTTTGCCAATGAGATCAGCCATAGTTGTAAAGTAAATACTGGTGCCGTAATGCGCGGCCTTTACCGCCAGGGCAATCGCCAGATGGCTTTTGCCGACTCCCGGAGGCCCTAAAAATATGACATTTTCTTTACGTGGGTTGAATTCCAGGTCGAATAATGTCATCACCAGGCGTTTATCGAGATTAGGATGGAAGCTAAAATCATATTCTTCAATGGTCTTAGCCAAGGGCAAACCGGCGGTTTTTAATGCCGTTTTCAGGCGTCTGTCTTCTCTGACGGATATTTCTTCGCTGAGCAGCCGGTCTAAGAAGTCAAGATAGGAAAGCTGCTGTTCTTCGGCTCCTTTGGCCAGGCCGCTGATATTTTCCCGGATTTGATGCAGGTGCAATCGGCTCAAGTGTTCCTGGATGCGTTCATGAACTAGTTCAGACACAGCTGATCACCTCCTCGTAAGCGGACAGAGGCCGGCGCATTACTTCTATATTTAAACTTCCCGTACTCAAGCCCCGGGTCGCCTTAGCCTTGCCTTGATAACGACGATATTTACGCTGATTTTGCTCTCGTTCATGGCGTAAAGCCTGGTAAAACCGCGGCTCCGCCACAACATTGCCTTTGCCATCGGACAGGGGGTAACTTACCAGCAAAGTCTGGTCATAATAAATACTCAATACGCCCTCAAGAATTTTTAACAGTACCTTTTTGCCGACATACTGGTGCGGCACAACATACCGGTTAGCGGAAAAACACACCTGGCAGTCTCTCTGTACCGTACGCCAGGCGCGCAGCGAGATGTCATAATATTTTTCCGGCAGGCTTAGCAACTGCGGCTGTTCCTGGGAAAAACGATTGCCGACTATACACCGCGTGGTGCCGTGTTCGCGCTCAAATGCAGTGGTCTGTACCCACAGCAGCACGTCTTTATTCAACTGCGCAAGACTGCTGAAGTTATAGCCGCGCCAAAATCCTTCCCGTAAATAATGGATCGGCCGTTCTACTTTGCCTTTTACCCATGGCGCATATGGCGGTGTCAGCATCGGCTTAAATCCGTAATGCCCGGCAAAACCGGCAAACTCCGCGTTCCAGATTATCTCGCTGCCGCGGCGTTTAAGTACTACTTTTTTCATATTATCGTAGAGTATTTCTTTCGGCATCCCGCCGAAGAAGGCAAAGGCATGCTGATGCGCCCTAAGAAACGCCTGCAGCGTACAGCGCTCCATAAACTCGATATACATATGCCGGGAATATCCCAATACGATGATAAAACAATACACCGTCTTTACGCTGCCGTCGGCGCCTTCCACTTGAAAGTCCCCGAAATCTACCTGCGCCTGTTGCCCAGGCATTGTCTCAAACCGCAGATACGCCAACCGCCGCTGTTTTTCTTTCAACGGGGAAACATACTTGCGTACCAGTCGTTCCGACCCACTATATCCAACCCCTTTTAACATCTGATATATCCGGCTCGCCTGATATTCGTCCTGCTCCAGCCATGCTTCTATTGTTGCATAATACGGCTCTAATTTGCTCCGTCTCTCTTTTGCCTCATATCTCGGCATCCCTTGCGTAGTTAGATACTTCTTTACTGTCACACGGCTTATTCCGCATATCCGCGAGATTCTCCGCTGTGAATACCCCTGTCTTGCCATTGATCTTATATCCATAAATGTCTCCTCTCTGATCATGTACCGCTCCTTTCTGTCTAAAAAGATAACAGTACCTGATCTCCTCAAAATATACCACTTTCCCAAAAATCCCAGACCTCCTAAGTGGTATACTTTTCATTGCCATTTATGGTATAGTTTATTATTGTCGTTAACAGAAACAAGAGTATTCATCCGATGAGGAATTGAAGGGCATTCTTATTGAAGAAAGAAATA
>JAKLQT010000288.1 GCA_022013205.1 Candidatus Omnitrophota bacterium
ATAAAACGTTTTTCATCATTTTTTATAAATCCGTAATGAAGCGCACCACCCTTACTATCTACAATTTTTCCCTCTTTATAATGATGCTCTTCTTTTATCGTGCCATCATTCCAGTATTTTGTTACAATTTCGCTTCTGCCCTCATCCTGATACTGCTTTGAGAATGTCAATATCCCTTGTTCGTTATATTGTTTCTCCCAAACGATATCTTTTCCCCCTGCAGCATATTGGTTCTTATAACAAATTTGCTTCTTCAGGTTACCGTTTTCATGATGTTTCCTGCGAATTATTTTACCATCATCTTGTACTTCAGCTTTCCAACTATCACTTTCGTCTAATAAAACTCGCATATGTGTGTCCTTTGATATTTGTTCGGTCATCGCTTGTGTCAGTTGCTGTGCTTTTGGTAAAGCCACGCGTTGAAAGTGTATTAATGCCGCTACAAGGACAAGCAATACATATGGAACCAATATCGCAGCAGTTTTGAAATTACTTATTTTTGCGCATTGCTTAATCCCCATGACAATTATTACTATCTGCCAAATTGGCACTAAAACTTTTAAAGGGCCCACAGGCAATGCTGAAATCAAAAGTGGGCTCATAGAATAAACAGATATAGCAAAAACCTCGTTGAACTTTAGGCGGCATTTTACTAATATTTGCAGCATAAAAAGTATTAGTGCTTGCACAAACCCAAATATAAAAAATACCATGATCGAAATCGACAAGTTTTCAAAAGAAAACAAAGGCACAATCGATCCCATTACAGAAGGAAGTTTCTTGTTGATAAGCATAAGGGCAAGAATAAAAGAAATACTTTGAAAAATAGCAAGAGATATAGTCAATAATGATAAATACAATAAGGTTTTCTTATTTGCAAAATTACTTTGTTCCTGTTCAAAAAACTTACTTGGCGATTCAATGACTTTTAACCACGTTGAGAAAAATGTTTTTATTAAATTAATCATGGCTATGTTCCTCTTTATTTTCTTTTTAATCTTCAACTATTAGATCAACAGCAATTATATCGCCCTCCGTTTTTCATCAGTGTTAATCTATCTTTTAAATCTGTGTTTATCCTGGACTCAGTAGTTAAAGAATTCTCTGAATACCTTCATTCTCTCTTCTATTTGCGCTATCGTCAAATTCTTCGTCATCTCCATCCCAAACCCCTGCACATTAAACGAGGAAAGAATAGTAGCGTAAGACAAGGCTTTTATAAGTATCTTTGAGTTTATTTTTTTAGATTGAGCGAGGACCCCCATCACTCCGCCGGCAAAGGTATCTCCTGCACCTGTAGGGTCTATAACTTCTTCTAGCGGGTATGCTGGGAGCGCGAATAAATGATTTTTTGAATAGAATATACCACCGTGTTCTCCTTTTTTTATTATGACCATTTTCGGTCCGTAGGATAAGAGTGCCTTGGCAGCTTTGAGGATATTTTTCTCACTTGTAAAATCTTGTGCTTCCGCATCGTTTACGATCACGAGGTGGACTTTTTTCATGAGTTTTGCGACGGATTGTTTCTTGGCATCTATCCACAAGTTCATGGTATCCATGCCTATAAAATTGGGTTTATTTAGTTTGGAGAGGAATTCAAGCTGAATATCGGGGTCGTAATTAGCAAGAAATACGTTTTCAATGTTCTTTTGTCTGGCGCTTACAGTGGGTTTGAATTCTACGATCACGCCCAGTGTGGTATTTAAGGTAATAGCGGTATTCATATCATACGCCAGATATTCCCCGTTCCAGCGGAATGTTTTTCCTGATTTTATGAGTAGCGATTCGGTATTGATTTTTTTACTTTTGAGGAAAGATATGTGTTTTTTAGGAAAATCCTCTCCAATCACTGCTGATAGGTGTACATTGGTGAAATGGCGCGCAGACATGGAGAAATGCGCTGCTGAGCCTCCAAATAAGTCTTCTTTTATCCCATGCGGTGTTTTTAGTGAATCCAGTGCTACAGTACCCATTACAACTAAAGACATAAGCAGTCCCTTCCCTTTGATTATTATTCTACTTTTCCTCCGACTCCTCTGACAATAGGATGATTAAGCAATTTCAGGAATTTCGGATTAGAGCTTAAGGTATTGATATCACCTGCCTCGACTGCGCTCATAATTACCGGGTCGTTGAGGATGGCCATAAAATCAGGGTCGTTTTGCAGGTTGCTGATGCTTTCCATAGTTCCTGTATCGTTATCCATACTTCTTTTTAAGGCATTTATGCCTGCTTTTACCGCACTGGGCTCTGTAGGTTCAGATCCGGAGAACTTTAAATTGCTAACATCAGTTTTAGAAATATCCCTGCCTTCTGATTTATTTTTTATAGAAATAACTTTATCTTCTTCAATTTCAATAACTCCGAAATTATCTGTCTTAATGCTATACTTTCCGTTTGCAAGAGATGAAATATCTCCATAGATCACACTTTCGTCAGTTAGTATTATTTCCTTTATCTGACCGGCAAAAACATTCACTGAAAACATCATTAGAAACAATAATAAAATTAAAATCTTCATCTTCATATTTTCCTCCAATCTTTCATGAAACTTTTAACACTATTTTTATTAATATATCATTATTTTCAAATCAGGTCAACAAGGTATAAGTTGGAGTAAATTCAGACAAAAAAATGAAGCTGATTTCAATCGATACGGTAGCAGTTAATGCTTTTTATTTTCAGAAGCCCTATCCCCTCATCGACCAGCTCAAAAACATAGGAGAAATGATCGCGGTCATGGCTGTTATCAGGGCCTGAATTCTGCCAAATAACGTCTGCCGTGGCTGTTACGCTCAAATCGTCAATTATTTCTACTTTTATACCTTGGATATGATGGCTGTCATGGAATTCATCGGGGATATCTTTTATCCAGTTATCCACATCCTTTTTGGTTTTATAATCTCCCCAAGGGTAAATAAGCTCAAAACCGCCTTCTGAGAGCATAGCGATGATCCCCTTAGCCAGACGAGGATTTTTCTCAAAGTTCGAGAAGAAATAGTGGATAGTGGCCTTTGCCTTGTTTATCTGATAGCTGGGCTTGAATTCCGCAGATTGAGCGAAAGTTGCCCTACCGGAAAACAATGTGAATAATAATAAACTGAAAACAAAAATAGTGATTTTTTTCATGTTAACCTCCATTTTAATAGGTTAATACTTGTTCGATAAAATATATAAGTTTTTTGCATTACTTATTCATTTTAATATATTTTTTAATCTCCGGCTGATCAGGGTTGATCCTAAGTGAGCGATCCCAATAGTAGAGAGCCTTGGCTCTGTCGCCTTTCACTATATATGCTATCCCCAAATTATTCAAAAGCATTGGATCTTTCGGCGCCAACGCAATTGTCCGTTTATAAACTGTGACCGCTTCATCATACCTAGCCTGCTTTAAATATGTATTTGCCATGCAATTTAGTAAATTTATATCATGTGGATGTATTTCTAAAGCTTGCTTATATACCCTAAGGGCTTCTTCCATTTTATTTCTACGGCTGTATTCCTGGCCCAAATTATTGTACAGCTTTGCGCTTGTGGGTTCTTGGGCTATAGCATGCTGAAAATAAACGATTGGGTCAGAATATTGCCAGTTTCTGTAAATCGTAAGCCCTGCATAGAAAAATATTAATATCCAAAAAAAAGAAATTATCGACCGCTTAGCAGTTTCTAATAAAGGATTATCTGCTTCCTGTATCTGCGAAATTTTAAGAATAAGCGCGCTAACCGCTAAAAAAATTCCCAAAGCCGGCAACTGTATCCAGTTTTCTGCCACGAACGAATTAAGGGGGACAATCAGGTTGGATATTGGCAAATACCAGATAAAGAACCACAAAAGGCCATAAAAACCCGGCCCTTTAGTTTTGCGAAGTCTAAATATTAAATACCCCATAATCACAAAAATAAACAAGGAGCACAAAATTCTATACTCAAATACCGATTTCACTAACGGAATAGTCCTTCCCAGATGCAGATTGATCGGAAACAGCAGCAATTGCAGATAATTGTAGAATGCCTTTACCGCAGTTAATATTCTTACAGTAGCCGGCAAGGCAATATTGTACTGGGAGTGAAAAACCGTTTTAAGGGCATAAGCCCTCAATAAGCCATAGCAAAATATAATAGAAGCAAAAAGTAAAACTAAATGAATAAATCTTGCTCTTCTTAAATGAACGGAGATTTCATTCTTGCAGAAAACAAAACATACAATCATAACCACAATAAAGACAAAAGATATTTCTTTAGAAAGCAAGGCCAGAAGAAAAAAACCACCACTGGTAAACAGAATTTTAGGCCATTTGTCCATTGAACAGTCAATATTCTTCACCAGTAAATAGCCAGAACAAAGCAGGAAAAAAACAGCCATTATATCTGCCCGGCCGGAAATATATGTTACTGCAGATGTGTAAATCGGATGAACCCCAAGAAGAAGGCTGGTGAAAAATGCGAGCCTGTTGTCCTTAAAAAGATGTTTCAATAAAGCAAATAATAGAAGCACTGCTCCCAATAGAAACCAAAGGCTGGTGACATGATACCCGAATTTATTGTCTTTCCATAAAAAATAATCGAGCATATAGGTAAATTCTTGCAATGGCCGGAAATAGTTAGCGCCTGTTATTTGCAGACGGCCGAATCCAGAGGAAAAAATTTGAGGCAGATATTGAAAACTTCTGATGAATGGGTTCTGAACAATCAGTGTGTGGTCATCATAAAGAAAATCACCAAACACTGAATTTGAATAAGTTGCTATAACCAAAAATAACAATATAAAAACCAGTCGGTTATCAGCTTGTTTCATCTATGGCAATTCCTTTTGATTCTTTACAATTTAGTTTTTTAATTTTTGGCATCATCCCTGGTCTTTCTACAAATTTGCGCTAATAACTGAGCTTTACCTCATCCGATTCTCTATTGGAATCCCTGTCTTGCCTTAGAAAATCAGCGATGGTTTTTGCATCATTTCGTCGATAATCTCTATATTTATATTATAGGACATGATCCAGGAGATATCAATGATATCCTGTTTTGTCATGAAAGATTTAGGTTTTGTTTACGCAGCCCGTTTCGGTTGCGTCTAGCGGTTGCGTAAAAAAACTAATGAGGACTTTACCGTTTAGCTCAACCCAAGACTGAATAGTGGATTCTGGTAACTGGAAACTGGCAACAGGCTAACAAAAAACCCCGCTGGAAATAAATCCAACGGGGTTAATTATTAATCCAGCAGCTTCCTACTCTCCCACAGGATTACTCCTACAGTACCATCGGCCTCAAAGGGCTTAACTGCCGTATTCGGAATGGGAACGGGTGTTTCCCCTTCAGCAAGGCCACTGGAAAATCTTTAAGGTTTAAAAGTATTGGTTTTAGCTTTTCAGCTTTTACCTTTTTACTTTTAACTTCTTACTTAAATATTTAACAACTATATAACCGAGCTAACAGCGTAGAACTCTATAATTAGACAAAAGTGATCAAATCGCACGGCAAATTAGTACTCTTCAGCTTAACACATTACTGTGCTTACACCTAGAGCCTATCAACCTTGTAGTCTTCAAGGTGCCTTTAGTCCCGCTAAGCGGGAGGGATATCTAGTCTTAGAGGGGGCTTGGCGCTTAGATGCTTTCAGCGCTTATCCTTTCCGAACGTAGCTACCCAGCCATTGCCACTGGCGTGACAACTGGAACACTAGAGGTTCGTCAATCCCGGTCATCTCGTACTAGGGATTGATCTCTTCAAATATCCTGCGCCCACGATGGATAGAGACCGAACTGTCTCACGACGTTCTGAACCCAGCTCGCGTACCACTTTAACCGGCGAACAGCCGGACCCTTGGGACCTTCTCCAGCCCCAGGATGTGATGAGCCGACATCGAG
>JAKLQT010000289.1 GCA_022013205.1 Candidatus Omnitrophota bacterium
ATTGTTCGCGAATTGTTTTTAAAACGAGTTGCAAAATAAGGGAATAAGTGTTAAAATACTTCATGGTTTAGACAATAATTTAATAATTCAGATTCAGGGGGAAGGATGAAGCAAAAAAAACTGGTTACGGAAAAAGATATTATTAAAGAAGTAGGCAGTATCTGTGCCGGTAATTCTACGCACGCGTTTTCCCAGATGATTGACCGGTCTATTAAGCTTGAAGCGCCTACCTTAGATATTATAAAGTTTAAACATATAGAGAGGCTGCTGAAGCGAAAAGATAATATTGTTATCGGGGTGCATTGCCGGATCCTTTCTGGGATTCTTGGACAGGTTTCTCTTTTTTTCAGGGAAAAAAGCGCTTATGAATTTGTTTCAATTTTTGCCGCCAAAGACAAACATTCCGCAGGTTTTCTGACTGAGCTCGGGGTTTCTACGATAAAGGAGATCGGTAATGTTATTGTTTCTGGTTACGCGGGCGCGATGAGTTTGCTTATGGAAGTTTCTGTAATCCCTTCCATCCCTGTTCTTTCAAGCGGCCCTCTTAAGGAAGTACTTAAGCTGGGGATAGTAAATTTCAATGATAATGACACTATTTACGTGCATACAATGACATTCAAGGATGAGGAGAGGAAAATAAGCGGTTCGTTTTTCCTCGTGCTTGAGCCGGCCACAGTCAGACAGATTACAGAAGCTATGCGTAAGCAGCTTAAAAATATCGCAAAATTGCAGAAAAAGATACAGGGAGCGCTTAAGGGATGAAAGCACATAATATTATGGAGGAAATAGTTAAAAATCACCTGGATGATATTATGGCTAACAGGCCGCAATTGTGTAAATGCTCTAAATGTATTGAAGAAATCATGAGCCGTGTATTAAATAATCTTCCTGCGAGGTATGTTACAACCGATAGCGGTGCCATGTACACATTGATCGAGCAGGTGAAAGTTGAGCGATCTTCTGAGATCCTCAAAGAATTAATGAAGGTAATAGAAGGCCTGCAGAAATATCCTGTACATCAGTAAAATTAAAGTTAAGTGTAAGCAAAGGGAGTTAAATTAGATGCAAGCCCGTAATATCATGGAAGATATTGTAATAAAGTACCTTGATGAAATGCTTGCCCTTCGTTTTGATTTGTGCACATGTGAGATTTGCCGTCAGGATATTATTGCCTATGTTCTTTCGAGATTGCCCGCCAAATATATAACCACGGATTCAGGAACAATTCATGCGATCATGCAGCAGTTAAGATTAGAGCAGTCCTCTTTGATCCTCAAAGAGCTGGCAGGGGCAATAAATATTATTAGTAAACAGCCTCACCATGAGGAATCCCATGATAGAAATCAAGCTTATAAATTATTAATGGAGCAGATAAAAGTAGATAGAGGCGCGGATTTTTCCCATTACCGGGACAAGGTATTAAAAAGAAGAATTGCCTTGAGAATGCGCTCGCGAAATGCTAACACTTACTCTGAATACCTGCAGGTTTTAATCCATTCTCCGGAAGAATACGAGAAGCTTTTCGAGGTTTTAACCATTAATGTGTCTTCATTTTTCCGCGATGCTGTTGTATGGGATCATCTGAAAACGCAAATACTTCCGGAGCTAATCGCGCGCAAAAAACAGCAAGGGGTGTGGCCCAGAAAGATCAGGATTTGGAGTGCCGGATGCTCTCACGGTGAGGAGCCGTATTCTCTGGCAATTATGCTTTATGAGCTGCTGGAGAAAGAAAAAGTAGAAATAAACGTTGAAATTATCGCCACAGATATCGATAAAGCCTGCCTGGCAAAAGGTAAAGCCGGCAGGTACGATCAGATGAGCGTAAAGGACTTAAATCCGTATTATCTGCGCCGCTTTTTTATCCCGATCAATGATGAGTTTCAGATAGTACCGCATGTGAAGGAGTTTGTCCATTTCAAAGAGCTTAACCTCATTCATGACCCCGGGATTATGGGCGTGGATATGGTCATCTGCAGGAATGTATTTATTTATTTTAACCGTAGCTTGCAGGAATATTTAATTATGAAATTTCACGGGGCACTTGTCCGGGACGGTTTTTTTGTGATGGGGAGTTCGGAGAATCTTCTAGGTGAGGCGCGACAGGTATTTGAAAACGTTAACAGATTGTTTAGAATATATAAAAAAATTATAGTTGAGTATTAAAATAAAATTTTTAATTATTAAGTAACCGGTAACGAGCTGCCTGTTTACCTTGTCCTCTTTATTCGGTTAATATTGGTTAGTAATAGTTATTCAAAAAAACATCAATATCCTCAATTTTTCTATCCTCTAAGCACTTTTTTGCCTATGGACTATTTTTAATTTCCTCGGCTAGAGCCATCCTCATTTGAAACATTTCTGTTAATAAAAGTTTTGTTTCATTAGCATAGCAGTGTAATCGGGCTTTTAATCGGTGTAATCAGGTCCTTTCGTTCAACTTAAACAAGAAAGAACCATTTATTTTCCTATCAACCTTTTTCAGAATAACACAATGTGTTTAAAATATTAAACATCTTTTACGGAGTAAATAGTCTATATTTCCTTTTAAAATTCGCTTAATATTCTGCGGATAAGTCAGTTGCACTTTTAAAACAAAAGAGTGCTAAATTTGGCATAGATCATGCTTGTAAAAATTAATGCTGTAAAAAGTTCTCTAACGGGGTTTACCACATCTTCCTCAGGCGGGGAGTTCACACCTGTCTGCGTGCGTACCCGCATAGGCAGGGCGGCACAGAGTAAGACATAATTCCCTGCTTGAGGCAGGCAGGTCTGCGTTCTCAAGTGGTTAAACTTTTGACAGAACGTTATGTTTTTGGGGGGGGGGAATTTAGTATAAATAGGGAATCCATAGGTGGGGGAAGTTGTGTAATGATTGATTATAATCGCTATAAGGAATCTTTAATATTTGCCGGAACAGAGGAGTACCCAATACTGGTTGATACGCAAACAGATAGAGTAGTAAAGGCATATGTTCGGGGAAAGTGGATAAGCACCAAATATTATACTATCTGGCAGGAATACTATGACGCGCAGAAAGCCATGCGGGAAGAATTGGTAAAGCAGCAAAAAAGAACGATTTTTTAAAATAATATTTAGCGCACCGTTCAGGTGTGTTTAGGGATAGACAAAGTCACCCCCTGGCTGCTATCTCTTTTTTATTTTAAAATTCAGTGCTATGTGATAAAATATATTAGTTAAATGATGTTGTATAAAAAAATTGCAAATGTTAAATGGCGGGTTTGATGCTGAAGAACAGGAAAAACAGGGCATTCTCATTAGTTGAGGTTTTGGTTGCTATGGTGGTGATGGTAGCAACCTTAGGCGGCGTTTTTATGTTGTTTTCAAAAGGCTCGATGCTTATCGCTCAGATAGCGTCTAATGACCTGGTTATTGATATTCTTGAAGAGCAGGTTGAGCTGATCCGTGAGACAGAATTTGATGATATTATTACTAATTTCTTTCCTAAAAGCACTTTTAGCTCTACTGGTTTTGTACATATGGATAATCCTTTAGGGGAAATAGTTATTGATTACCCTTTCGGCAGTAGTATACCTAATGATAAGATCATAAGGGTGACGGTTACGCTAATCTGGGATTCATCTTTAGGGAGGACTTTAAGTAAAAGCCTGGTTACTTATATAACCAAAGGGGGGATAAGCTCTTAAAGCTGATGAAAGGAGCAAAGGGGTTTACTTTAGTTGAGGTGCTGGTTTCAATGGCTGTGCTGATGATTATTTCAGCGGTCATTATAGTGGCGCATATTGGTTGTCAGAGAAGCTTTATAACAGGCATTGAATTAGTGAGCCTGCAGTCTCAGTCAAGGCAGGCGTTGCATTGGCTCAGAAGAGATCTTAAGTGGGCATCTTCAGTGTTGAATTCCAGGCAAATAGACAGCGTAACATATACAACGGCTAATAATGAATTAGTCCTGGCTGTACCGTCAATTGACTCTAGCGGAGATATAATTCCGGGTTCAGTTGATTACGTGGTGTATCATTTAAACAGCACTGATACTTCTGTGCTTGAGAGAATTGTTGGAGCAGGCGCGTTAAGCGCACGGCCTTCTGGTGTTCATGTGGTTGCCCGTGATGTTTCGGCAATAATATTCAGTTCCGGAGGTACTGGGTTAACTCTGGTGCCGGTTTTATCCAGTATTTCCAATGTCAGTATAGATTTGAGCATAGGGAGTCAGGTTTTGGGGGGCAGAGATCTGCAGTCAAACGCTATAACCAGCATAACTATGCGCAATCTGGAGCAATAAGGATTTATGTATAAATGCAAAAAGAATAGAGAAAATGAAAAAGGAGTAGCTTTATTCATGGCGCTTGTACTGACTATTGGACTTGTCGTCTTAAGCGCAAATTATATCGCTTCAGTACAATCGCATTCACATGTTTCATTGATAACTTATGCGGAGGTAGAAGCATTGCATACTGCCGAGGCAGGTGTGGAATTCGGGATATGGGAGATTGCTCATGGCGGCAAAGATTTTCTTGACGCTGATGGCTGGCAGGGAACAGGCCCGAAAGTAAAAACTGATATATTAAGTACCTCAGGCGGTGAGGCAATAGGAGAGTATGTGGTCAGTGTTGATGATTTGGGCGGGGATTCCTATGAAATATTTGCAACAGGTTTCTTCCCAAATCAATTGAATCCGATTTCAACGCGAACAGTTAAAGTTCTAGTGGAAAGGGAAAACCTTTTTGTTCAGGCCATGTACGGCATAGAGGAGATTAAAATCGATGACTTCAGTTTTGTTGACAGCTATGATTCCAGATTAGGGCCTTATGGCGGAGCAAACGTAAGTTCAGAAGGAAACTTAATCACAAATTCGATCAGTAGTGTCTCGCCTTATGCGACGGATTTAGGCAAGGGGACTTATATTGACGGTGATGTGACCATTGGGGTGGGCGGAGATACTCTTACTGCTATACATCTCGAAGCTACCAGTGTTATAACCGGTTCTAGAGACACATTGACAAGGGTCAGGCTGCCTAAAGCTGTTCCTGATATTTCCGGATTCTTGCCGTATCAGGGCAATCTTAATGTTCCCGCGCATGGTTCGGCGACTATAAGTTCAAGCGGTGAATATGATTCCATAACGCTTGGGGCTCATTCTACGCTTATTCTCGATTCAGATGTTTCTTTATATATCAGCGGAAAACTTGATCTGGGTACGTATAGTACGCTGATTATTGATTCAGCGGCCTCTGTTTCCGTGGTGCTCAATGATTCATTAAAATTCAAACCCCACGCGGAAATTGTAAACGAAAGTTTCGATCCTAAGCAGTTTACGATTTACTGTACAGACAATGTCGAGAAGTTTGCCTTAGGAGCGCAGGGGCAGTTTTTAGGCAATGTCTATATGCCTAATACGGATTTTACTGTAAATCCTTTTATTGATTATTACGGCAGTATTGTGGCTAAAACGGTTTTATTAAAAAAGAATACTAGTTTTCACTTTGATAAATCACTGGCTGATGATGTGTCTGCTCCGACATTTAATAATTATGTGGTTCGCATTTGGCAAGGATATTGAAATGAAAAAATTATCTAAAAACAATAACTTAGTAATAGTTTTAGTGTTACAATTGCTGATTTTCCTACTGCAAGCAGATACTTCATTTGCGGATAAATTGCAGTTTGCCGGGTTTAATTTGGAAAATAACCCTGTTAATAGGCAGCTTGGGCAGAGTATGAAAATAAGCGGAACAATTTCCTATTTCACCAAGTTAGAAGAACCAAAGCCTCTATCTGTTATGATGACAATAGCCGGAGAAATAGATTTGCCGGTTGAAATGATGCTCGCTGATGAGAAAATAATTAATGAGGAAACGAATAATAAGATGCAGGAATGGTCTTTTTCCGCTGTCTGGGACGGTGATATTTCCTTTGATACCTCTTCTGAAGGGGTGTATGAGTGTTTGATTGAAGCAAGTACTGGCAGTGCCGAAGGCCTCTTTATCCAAAAAATAATCCGGGTTGGGGTTGCAAATCCCTAACATATTAAAATAGAAAAAGTTAAGTGTAAATATTGTTTATTCAATCGTTGCTTGGAGAAATTCTGCTGAGTAAGCGGCCTCTGCCGCGGTTAATAGCGGAGCCGAGTGGAGTAGCATAGCCCAGAGGCGAAGATGCCTACAGTATTTTATCATATAACGGCTTTGATGATATTATTTCTACTTTTACAAATGATAACGGTGAGCTGATCGTAGATATGTCTGTTTTAATGAAAAATATTCCTGATTTTAATTGCGTCTAGGGGGTTAAAGTTTTTAAAAATCAGAAATATCAGTTTTTATAACCTTTTTATTGTAAATGTGTTACGCACTTATTAAAAACTTAAAAAAATCGTAACCGGTGAGTTACGGGTGAAATTTTTACTAATTTAAGACTGTTAACGTAATGCGAAACGCAGTTGGAAAAATCTATTTTGGCTCA
>JAKLQT010000290.1 GCA_022013205.1 Candidatus Omnitrophota bacterium
ATGAACAGTACTCACATGTTTGCCTGGATTATCTTGAAGGGATGTTTGCCTTTGCTCTTTGGGATCAGAAAAACAGAAAACTTTTTATTGCCCGGGACCGGTTAGGGAAAAAACCGCTTGTGTATTGGCATGATGATTGTTTTGCTTTTTCTTCAGAGTTGAATTCTCTTCTACAGGCACCTTTTATAAAAAGAGAGGTTGATTATGAGGCGCTCAATTTATATCTGACTTTTTTATACGTTCCTGCACCTTGGACAATGTTTAAAAACGTAAGAAAACTGCCGCCCGCACATTATCTGGTTATTGATAAAAACAAAGTTGAAATAAAAAGATATTGGAGGCTTGTGCACAGGATTTGCCCAAGGCGAAGTTTTAATGAATATAAAGAGGGGCTTATGGCAAATCTTGAGGATGCTGTTCGTAAACGCATGGTAAGTGATGTCCCTCTTGGTGCTTTTTTAAGCGGCGGGATAGACTCAAGCGCGATAGTTGCTTTAATGGCAAAGAATTCAACTGAATCTTTGAATACTTTCTCCGTGGGGTTCGCGAATCAGTTGTATAATGAACTTAATTTTGCCGGTAGTGTTGCCGGAAAATTTAAGACAAAGCATAATGAGTTGATTGTGAGTCCAAATGTACTTGAGGTGCTGCCGAAGATTACAAAACATTACGGAGAGCCTTTTGCCGATTACTCAAGCATACCTACCTATTATCTGGCAGAATTTGCCGCGCGTTCGGTCAAGGTTGTTTTAACCGGTGACGGCGGAGATGAGTCCTTTGCCGGATACTACCGTTATACAGCCGCTCAGATGGCTGAAATTTTCAGCCTGCTGCCCGGTTTTTTGATCAGATCGATCAATGTGTTTATGCAGAATCTGTATGCCAGTGATGATATAAGAAAGATCAACTGGCAGATAAAAAGGTTCTTTAAAAGCCTGCGCTATGAACCACGGGAACGGTATCTGCGGTGGATATCCGCTTTTAATCATGAGGAAAAGGCACTGCTTTACAATCATGATTTTCTCCAACAGTTAAATCTCAGGCAGGATCAGTCTGTTTTTAACGGCTATTATGAACATAAAAGCGGCCGGGATTTTTCCGACCTTACCCGGCAGGCGGAAATCGAAAGCTATCTTCCGTTTGATTTGCTTGTTAAAACCGATATCGCGACAATGGCTCATTCTCTGGAAGCGCGCTCACCGTTTCTTGACCATAAATTTATGGAGTTTGCGGCAACAATACCCTATGATTTAAAACTGCATAATTTTTCTAATAAGTATATTCTAAAACAAGCCTTTAAGAATAATCTGCCCCGCCAAATCATCAGGCGCAAAAAACAAGGGTTCGGCCTTCCTATTGGACAGTGGTACAGAGGCAAATTAAAGGAATATGTCCTGGATGTACTTTTTGACCCGCGGACTTTAAATAGAGGATATTTTAGGAAAGAATCGGTTCAGGAGATTGTTGATGAACATATGCGGCATAACGTTGATAATGGGTATAAGATAGGGGCATTATTAATGCTTGAATTGTGGCACAGGGAGTTTATGGATACCAACCGGTAACGGTTAGGGTAACGAAACCCGTATCGTAAGACGGTGACGGCTACGGATGTTGATTGAAAAATAATGGTTCATTCTTATTTGAGTTGATAAAAATCATGTAACTATAAGCGGTATAAGGTGCTGGAAAAATTTTACGTTCAACACAGTTTTTCCCGCTCAAAGAACGAGCGGGATCGTCAAATAAATCACAAGTTCCTCGGTGCTGCGAAACTCGTTCGTCGGCTTGCGCCAGGACGAACTCAGACAGCCGCAGCACCCAAAGGGTGCCCTCAAACTTGTAACTTATTTAACTAAAACTGTGAATTTCACTTAAAAATTTTCCGAGCACCTTTGCAACTTAAACACGAAAGAACCAAAATAATAGTTTTTTAAACACGAAAAACTTAACCGAAAACCGAAACGGGTGTCGTAACCGGCAAACGAGGAACGTGTAAAGACGGATGGATTTGTTGACAAGTTTCATCCAATATGTTAACCTATTTTTAAGTATGAATAAAACTTAGGGTTATATAGGTTTGTAAAATTTTTGCTTATCAATTATTAATTATTAAATTAGGGGGGGAGATTGAAGGCTCTTGAAAAGTATTTTATCAGAAAAAGGATTTTAATAGAGAAAAAGCTGCAATTTAAATATGCTGGCGTAATCTTGGTTATGGTGCTGGCTTCCTGCGCTTTAATAATCCTCACTGTTTATTTTTCCTGCTGGTATTCTCTTACAGAAGAGAATGCCAGTGTCCAAACCGCGGCTGCTATAGGTAATATGCTCAATAAGCTAAACCTAATGATACTTTTTGAACTGCCTATCCTGCTTGTGATCGCTGCTTCTATAGGTATTGTGCTTTCGCATAAAATTGCCGGCCCTGTGTACCGCCTGCAAAAAGCCGCGCGTGATGTTTCCCATGGGGACCTTACTATAAGCGTTAGCTTAAGAAGTAATGATGAGCTTAGAAATCTTTCCGACGCATTTAACTCTGTTATTGAAAATATGCGGAGATTGGTAAGTAAGGATAAAAAACTAATTTTTGAACTGTCGCAGATAACTAATAATTTATATGCCAGCCTTAAGGATAAAAAAATCAATGAAAGTGACGCGCTGGCTTTAATCAGAAAACTTAATGATTTGGTCGGAGAACTTAAAACACTTATACTGCAGTATAAAATAGAAAAAGGTTAAGAGTATGGAGATTCTTGATCTGATCCGCGCGGCAATAGAAAAGAATGCTTCTGATTTACATATTACTGTCGGGCTGCCTCCGATGATGCGTATTCACGGAAAGCTAATACCATCTGAAGCAGAAACGATAAGTATAAATGACGCGGAAAACCTGATATCCAAAATGCTTAATGAAGAGCAGAAAATTAAACTTACGCAGGCAAGGAGCATTGATTTTACATATAGTTATATCGCGCGTTTTCGCGTAAATGTTTTTTATGAAAAAGGCTACCTTGCCGCTGCCCTTCGTTTTATTCCCTTTGAAATCCCTGACCTGGCCAAAATGGAAGTCCCTTATATAGTCGGGGAACTTGCCAGAAAACAGAGAGGGCTTGTCCTGGTCACAGGCCCTACCGGATCCGGCAAATCAACAACCTTAGCCGCTATGATTAATCTGGTGAATATGGAGGAGGCCTGTCATATTATTACAATTGAGGACCCTATTGAATATCTTCATCCTCATAAGAAAAGTATTGTGCATCAGCGGGAGATATACGCGGATACGCCTTCTTTTTCTCTGGCCTTAAGGGACGCGCTGCGTGAAGATCCGGATGTTATTCTTGTCGGAGAAATGCGGGATCTTGAAACAATTTCAACGGCTATAACCGCGGCTGAAACCGGACACCTTGTTTTTGCTACTTTGCATACCGTGGACGCGGTGCAGACAATTGACAGAATTATTGATGTCTTTCCTGAAGGGCAGCAGTCGCAGATAAGATTGCAGACTTCACTGGCATTACAAGGGGTAATATCACAGCGCCTGATCCCAAGAGCAGACGGAAAAGGGCGTGTGGCCGCGATCGAGGCGATGACCGTTACGCCTGCTGTGGCTAATCTTATCAGGGAAAGAAAGACACATCAGATTTATTCTATGATCGAGACCGGGACCAGAGAAGGCATGCTTAGCATGAACCAGTCACTCGCGGATTTATGCAAGGCGCGTTTGATAAGAATCGGTGATGCGATCACATATTCTAATAAACCGGAACTTTTAAAAAGGATGTTGTTATAATTATGAAGTTAAAAGAATTGTTGGAACTTACTAACCAACACGGGGCATCTGATTTGCATATTGTTTGCGGAAGCGCTCCTGTATTGCGCATAAACGGAGAGCTTGTAATTCTTGAAGAAATGGGTAAAGTTACCCCGCAGGCCGCTAAAGATTATGCTTATGGAATGCTTAATGAAGAGCAGATAAAAACTTTTGAATCAGAATGCGATCTTGATTTTTCCTTTGGTATTGCAGGTTTGGGAAGATTCAGAGTTAATTTGCATAAACAAAGAAGCAGCGTAGGTATAGCTTTGCGAAGGTTAGCATCGGAGATTAAAACAGTTGATGAATTAGAGTTACCGGATATTGTCAAAGAGTTCGCTATGCTTGATAAAGGGATGGTTTTGGTTACAGGAGCCGCCGGCAGCGGTAAATCAACGACTTTGGCCTCCATGATAAATATAATTAACACACAAAGAAGAGCGCATGTAATTACGGTTGAGGACCCGATTGAATACCTATACTCGCATAAAAAAAGTATTATTGAGCAAAGAGAAGTAGGTTCGGATACAAAATCATTTGCCAGTGCCTTAAAATATGTGTTAAGGCAGGATCCTAATGTTATTTTGGTAGGGGAATTGCGAGATTTAGAAACAATTTCACATGCAATTACCGCGGCTGAAACAGGGCATCCGGTTCTCGGCACCCTGCATACCACAGACGCGGTACAGACAATCGACAGGTTAATTGATGTTTTCCCGCCTTATCAGCAGCAGCAGGTCAGGATACAGGTTTCGCTGACATTGCAGGGAGTGATTTGTCAGCAATTGATGTTAAGTAAAGATAAGAAGCGCCGTGTGCCGGTAGTAGAGACAATGGTTGCGACTTCCGCGATCAGAAACCTTATACGGGAAGGTAAAACATTTCAGATATATTCATCTTTAGAAACAGGTGTGAAATTGGGGATGCAGAGTATTGATATGGCTTTGGCTGAGCTTGTGCACAAGGGGCTTATCCCGGAGGAAGACGCTTGCCTTAAGGCCCGCGATGCCGAAGGAGTAAAACGACGCTTGAAAAAATTACAGGAGACAACAAATAATGCCGGCGGATAAGGGTAAAAAAAAGCGCCTGGGTGAATATCTTATTGAGAAAGGATTGGTCAACAGCGGCCAGGTCCAAATGGCTCTTGTTGAGCAGAAAAAAGCCGGTTCCCGTTTAGGCCAGACGTTGATCGAACTGGGATTTCTTAAAGAAGAAGAGTTGATCGTTGTGCTTGCTCAGCAATTAGGGCTTGCTCATATAGATATTTTAAGTTACGGTTTAAAACCATCGGTTGTAAACCTTGTTCCTGAACAAGTTGCCCGCCGTTACGAATTAATTGCTCTTGAGAAAGTAGCTAATAATTTAACTATAGCCATGGCGGATCCTTTAAATGTTTTTGCTATAGATGAAGTCCAGCAGTTAACCAGCTGTATGATCGAGCCGGTAATTTGTTCACGTCAGGCATTATTCAAGGTTTTGGACAGATGTTATAAAGAAACTGAGGCGCAGCCAAAAGAGGATACAGCTTCCTTTGAAGCGCCGCAGCGTTTTGTCCAAGACAGTAAAGATCAGATGCCTTTAATTGCCGGCAAAGAGATAATTGAATTAGTTGATTCTATTATCCGTCTTTGCGTGGAGGAGCGAGCGACAGACATTCATATTGAGCCTGATGAGGAAGAAATACGTGTACGCTGCCGTGTTGACGGGTTTTTAAGAGAATTTAAAACTTATCCTAAAGATGCGCAGCTTTCTTTGACCTCGCGTATTAAAGTTCTCGCGGGCCTGGATATCTCAGAGAAAAGGGTGCCGCAGGACGGCAGATTCCGGTTTGAAATAAACGGCCGCAAGCTTGACCTTCGCGTATCAACCCTGCCGACAGTACTCGGAGAGAAGATCGTTATGAGGATACTTGATAAAGCAATGGTAATAGTGAATCTGGATAAATTAGGATTTCTTCCACACGACCAGGAAAAATTTGAGAAGTTGATTAGAAGGCCTTATGGGATGATTCTTGTTACCGGCCCTACTTCAAGCGGAAAAACGACAACGTTGTATTCGGCCCTTAGTACAATTAACACCGTTGAGAAGAATATCCTTACGGTTGAAGACCCTGTAGAATACCGCCTAAAGATGATCAGTCAGGTGCAGGTTAACCCCAGGGCAGGTTTAACTTTTGCTGCCGGGCTGCGCAGTTTTTTAAGACAGGACCCCAATGTTATAATGATCGGCGAGATCAGAGACCTTGAGACGGCTGAAATTGCCATACAGTCCTCATTGACCGGGCATCTGGTTTTAACTACTATTCATACAAATGACGCCCCCTCAACGATCACACGTTTGATTGATATGAAGATCGATGCTTTTCTTGTTGCTTCCGCGGTTTCCGGTATCCTTGCCCAAAGGCTTATAAGGACGATATGTGAAAATTGCAAAGAGGCATACACGCCTAATGAGGAAACGCTTTGCAGCCTTAAGTTTGATACAGGAGCCGCGCCGTATACTTTTTACAAAGGTAAAGGGTGTGACGCGTGCAATGGAAGCGGATACAGAGGCCGTATAGGTATTTATGAGCTGATGCTCATTGATGATGCTATAAGAGCAATGATCCTGGCAAATGCGCCTATTGTAGAAATGAAAAAAACGGCAAAGCAGCATGGTATGAACACACTTCGTGAAGATGGGCTAAAAAAGGTTGTAAACGGAATTACAACTATTGAAGAAGTACTTCGGGCAACAGCTGAAGAAGCGAAAGGATAGCGCTTATGATGAAGCCTTACTCACTCAAGAGACGGGTGAGGACCAACCTGATGATTACCATACCGTTATTGATTGTTATCCTTGTCTGCGGTTCACTGGTCTTTTCCTATTACATTGTTAGAATGAATTTTCTAAAATTGAGCGATGATAAAGATATCATTATTTTTAAAGCTGTTATTGATATTCTCATGAGGCAGATCTGGCTCGGTTCAATAGCTGCGGGGTTTTTCGGTATTGTTTTGGCACACGCGATCACATTGCCGATAAAAAAGCTTACATCAAGCGCGATACAGATTGCTACAGGAGACCTGACCCGGATAGTTCAGGTAAACACAGAAGATGAGATCGGGGCATTAGGAAAGTCTTTCAATGTCATGGTCTCATCGCTTAATGAACATATAATTGAAAGCATGACCGGCGGGGTTATTACCATAAACATGAATGGAGTTATCGCTACTTTTAATAAATCAGCAGAGCTTATCCTGGGTTATAATCCCGAGGATATTGTCGGTAAATCAGTATTTGATACTTTTCCGGAGGGCGGTAAAAATGCTGCTTTAAGCCTGATAATCAGGGAAACCCTGAGGGGAAAGAAGACAAGTTCATCGCGTGAGATCAATATTTATTCTAAAGAGGGGAAAAAGATTCCAATTGGTATTACAACATCTCTTTTAAGGGATAAAATGAATACTTTTCTGGGTATTGTTGTTACCTTTAAGGACCTTGGGCATATTAAACATCTGGAAGAGCAGGTCCGCAGAGCAGACAGGCTTGCCGCGGTGGGAAGCCTGGCCGCGGGTGTCGCGCATGAAATACGTAATCCTTTGGGGGCGGTTAAAGGCCTTGTGCAGCTTTTAAAGGAAGACCTTAAGGACGATGATCAGAAAAAAGTATACGCGGAGGTTATTGTA
>JAKLQT010000033.1 GCA_022013205.1 Candidatus Omnitrophota bacterium
CAAAAAAATAAAACGTGAAATGTTTTTTTACGCTTTATGTTGTTTTTTCTTCTCTATCCTCGAATTTAACGCCTAAAGAAGCGCGAAGAATTTTAGGTTCTTAATTGCTGTGATCTATTTCACATCTATTTCACAGCCCGTTGACTAGATAGAAAACGTATGGTATACTTTATTACTTTTTAATAGTAGCTAATTAGCTAAATCCCATAACTTACTAATAAATAAAAGGTTAAGACAATGCCAGGACATGCTAAATCCCTCAAAAAGACTATTTATATCATTTTGCTTCAATTACATATAATGATTGGCAATCCTTTGCCTCTACAGTACGCGCAAACACATGATCATCCAAAAGCACTTGCAGCTTCGACATTAAGTCCAAGCGTTTCTTTGGAAATTAATACTTTAAAACACTCCTTTACAAAAATTTCTAGTGATTCTTTTACTGCTGAGACTAAAAGAGTACGCGAATTTTTAGCGAAATTATCTAAGCAAAACATTTATGAAATACTCGATGTTACCAAGGATACATCACTTCAGGATATAAAATCTAGCTTTCGAAAACTGATAACAAAATGGCATCCTGACAAAAATAATGATTTATTAGAAGATGACTATAAAAAAATTGCTCAAATTCTACTTTCATCTTACGATAAGCTGCAAAGCAAGAAATTTACTAAAACACCCGAAGATCCGCCCTTCACTCAAAACTATCAAGACTCTCAATCCCAAAACAAAGAGTCATTTGAATTCCGCAGCACTACCGAAGAAGACTTAAACGTTTTATGGCGACTGTGGTTTGGAGACGGTAAATATGTTCCACCTTTATCAAAGATACTCCATGATCTTGAATCCGAAGATACAATGACAAGAAGAGAAGCTGTAAGAAACCTAGGAGATACCTATAACACAAAGATCCCTTTAAACATGGATAAAAACTCTCAGCAAGCGATTATACATCTTGAAAAACACCTATCTAGTGATCCAGCTTCTTATGTGCGAACAAATGCTGCCATAGAGTTATTTCAGCTCGCTTCAGAACAAAGAATAAGAACTGCAATTATGCCTCTTGTTAAGAATATTATCCATATTAACCCAAACACAAGCTACTGCGTAAAAGGATATGTCAGAGGATTGCTGACTGAGAGTTCACCAACAGTAAGACAATGGACGATTGAAAGTTTAAAGATTTTTTATTCAGATACTACTGACAAACAAACACAAACTATAATAAGAGATTTTTGTAATAATTATCAGGTCGGCCTTTCCGAAAATGCTTTATTAAACCCAGCAACTTCTATCACCAATCTTTTGAGAAATAAGCGATGGCACGATTTATATTCTCGGTTTGACAAAAAAAATAGCGCCATACAGATAAATAACATTGAAAGAATATTATATGATGGGATTATGATGGTTATTGGCCGTGAAGCATTGGATCTATACTATCAAAATTTTATCTATTTATTTGTCGATACTACTGGTGCTATAGCAGCTGCTACTAACAATATCGAGGAAACACAACATAACAACATAACTACATTAAAAGCTCTGGACGCATACGGAAAATATATATTTGAAAAAGACGGATACATGGTCTTCGCCATAGGCATTAACGCAGGCGATGCGTTTTTAAACAATAAACGGCCCGTATTTGATTTGCATTACGCTACTCCTAATTTTAATATTAAGAATGCACCATCGCCGATAAAAGAAGTCTTGTCTGATTCTATTGATCTTCTGAACCTTATTGGGCAAGAAGCAAATGGAGACGGGAAAATGCTGAATCAAACAAAAAAAACATGGAAAAAGCTAAAGCAGGAAATAGTGAACTCCATCTATACTCGCAGCATTCTTGCCCCCTCGACTGAAATAGAAATTTCAATTTAGCACTGTTGAAAATTGGGGGTCAGGCCTGTTGACATTGAAGCTTTCTTGGAGGAATTTAGCCTGACGTTCATCAAAACATTAAGTTATATCAATATATTGTTGGAAATCTTCAAAAGGATACCAAAAGTGCTCACAGGGGAAAAGCTGGGAGACTGTGTCTGATCTCTAATTTTGACGTTTTGATTGTGTTTTTACGGATTAGGTTAATTATTTTGCCTTGAGAATTCCAAGCATTTTTTTGTGGATAAGGCCATTGCTGGCAAGGGCCGTATTTCCGTAATGATCGAATTTTTCACCATCAAAAGCGGTAACCTTGCCGCCGGCCTCTTTAACAATAAGGCTTGCCGCAGCTGTATCCCAGGGGCACAAGTCAAGCTCCCAAAAACCGTCAAGCCTGCCGCAGGCAACATAACACAGGTCTATAGTTGCCGCTCCGGCACGGCGAATGGCCATAGCGGCCATTAAAAAATTATTGAAATTATTAATATTATTATTTTTCTTGTCTTTAAAAGTATACGAAAACCCGGTTGCTAATAATGATTTTTTAATATCTTTTACAGGGGATGTACAAATTCGCTTTTGATTAAGAAAAGCGCCTTTACCTTTTCGCGCGCTAAAGAGCTCATCATGGACAGGGTCATAAACAACACCCATCATTATCTCGCCTTTTTTTTCAAGCGCGATAGATACAGCGAAAAAGGGAAATCCGTGCGCGAAATTTGTGGTTCCGTCCAGCGGGTCAATTATCCATTTACAATCACCTTTTTTCTCCTCAGGCCGTTCTTCGGCAAGTATCCCATAATCAGGAAATTCTCTGCGCAGTTTTTTCACAATCATGTCTTCGGCTTTTTCATCAACATCGGTAACGATATTTATTGCGCCCTTATAACGCACTTTTTTCAGTTTTCCAATCCGTGATTTGATCATTATGCCCGCGCAAAGAGCGGCGTCTTTTGCTGCCTTAAATTCGTTCATTAAACACTCACTCCTCTTCCGGATTAAGCTCCCGTACATGCCGGGTTATTATTTTTTTGATATCCGAATGATAATCTATTGATAAATTTAGGCCCGCAAGCAATCCTTGCTTACAAATTCATAATGATATTTTAAGTCCGTCAACAGCTGCTATGCTTTTTCGGAAAATTTTCCGGGCATGTTTTTGAGCAATACCGCGGTGTTTTTTAGTCGGATGGTTATCCGCGTCAAAGTGGGTTAATACAAGCTTGCGCGCATTGGCCGCTTTTGCGAGTAATGCCGCCTGCAGAGGATCAAGATGCGGCCAACCTTTGTCATCCTGTCCTTTTCGAAGAGCGCATTCACTAATAAGCAGATCCGCGTTTCTGGCAAGAGTGACAATGTTCTCACAGCTGCCTGTATCAGTGCAGTATGCTACGATTTTACCCTGAAACTGAAAGCGGTATCCTAAGCAGTCACTTGAATGCGCGAGTTCTAGAGTTTTGATAGTAATGCCCGCAAAGCGCATTTTTTCTAAAGCGCCTGAAATTTTCATTTTAAACGATAAGCCTTGCGGCGGTAATGTGAACGGCTGGGCAATAAACGCGCGCAAGGCCTTAAGCGCGGATTTAGGCGCGTAAATAGCAAGGCCTTTAGGAAATTTGAACTTTGCCAGGCTATGCAGCCCAACTATATGATCAAGGTGAAGATGGCTTAAAAAAATAGCGGTAGGTTTTGCGGCATCCAGATATCGGCCGGCCTTGGCAAGCCCGAACCCCGCGTCAAGAATAATATTGCAGGTATCTGCCTTTATTAATGTGCATACGGTGTTTCCTGTTTTTGAATCAAACCATCCGTTAGTGCCTAAGAAAATTATCTTCAACGCTTTTTGCTTTCCCGCCCTATTTTTACGCATGATTTTACCCCGTCCATAATAAAACCGTCAACCCGGCAATCCGGGCGCTTAGATCATGTCATCCATCACATCATCCCTGATCAAGGCAAGAATTGCGGCCTGAGGAACAATTATGTATTCCACGTTTTCGTATTCTATTTCAATAGCCGAGTTCTTCAGAAATATCGCCCGGTCATTGACCTTGGCCTGCAGGGGGAAATACTGCCCGGAGGCATTACCCTGCTTGTCTTTCCAGATCTCAGCGCTTAAATCCTGCGGTTCCGGCACAGGCATTCCCGGCCCGGCCTTGATGATTTTTCCGCTATGCACTTTTTCCTTTTCATAAGCGCCCTGCGGAAGGTATAAACCGGAATTGGTCATTTCTTTCTTATTATCCGGCTTAATTAGAACTCTGTCTCCAATTATAATTAATTCCCTTGCCATAACTTTATCCTATTTATTTGTCAATAGTCAACTGTCTGTCCCCAACTCCTAGATAGAAAATACTTTTCCTTTGCATATCAAACAGATAGGGGGAATTGTATTTGCGGATTTTTTGTCCTTCATCCCTCGATTTTTCAACTTGTTTTGTTCACATAAAGCGTTTGTGTCGGATACGCGAATTCTATCTTTTCCGCTTCGAATTTTTTCATAATTTCCAGGTTTATTTCCTGCTGTATGTCCATATATTTATTATAATCAGGGCTAAGCACGTAATAGACAATCTCTATTACCAGGCTGAAATCTCCATAGGAAGAAAAATGCGCCCGGTCAAAACGCGTATTTTTTGTTTTGGTAATAATTTCTTTAATATACGCGGGGATTTCCGCCATTTGCGCCTGAGGAGTCTGATAAGTCACCCCCAGCTTAAAGACAACCCTGCGCTCTGCCATGCGTTTATAATTACGCACACGCGAATTAGTTAAATCCGTATTCGAAAATATCAGCTGTTCTCCTCCAAGTGAGCGGATGCGTGTTGTTTTAATGCCGATATGCTCAACCGCGCCCAAATAATCCCCGATTATAATAAAATCTCCCACTTCAAAAGGCCGGTCGAATAAAATAGAGAAAAAGCTGAACAAGTCTCCTAAAACCGTCTGCGCCGCAAGGGCAACAGCAATACCGCCGATCCCAAGCCCGGCAATTACGGTTGAGACCTTAAACCCTAAATTATCCAGAAGAAACACAATGCCTACGCCCCAGATAATAATCTTGATAACACTTAACATCCCTTTAAAACTGCGTTCTCTGGCCTCGTTTTGCCCAGGCTTGATCCAAAAGGAATACAAAATATAGTTAGTCAGAGCCACAAGCAAACGAATCGCCATTACAGTCAGTATGATAACCCCCGCGATATCAACAAATTTATTAATCGCATCGAATAATACTAACTTCTGTATGCTTATATACAGCGCGCCAAAGTATAACAGCGGCATTATATTTTTGCCAAAGGTTCCGACAATAAAATCATCAAGTTTTGTTTTTGTTTTTTGCGACCAGTTTTTCAAGCGGCTAAGCACAATCTGCTTAAACACTACAAGAGCTATCACTGAGCCGAAAAACACACCCAGGCAGATCAGATAATCCAATAGTTTATTCCCGAAATAAACATTATTTAAAAATTCCGTACTCATAAGTGTCCCTTCTCTTTATATCTAAAAAATATCCATGTGAAACCCTAATTTAAATGATTAAAACCCTTAAGTATTTCAGGCTACCGGCCTAATCCCGGGATTTTTACAAACAAAAGAACAATACCCGCAAGCATCAGGAGAACCGCAAAAAGAATTTTCATATTAAAGACGTAACACGTCTTAACCTCATTTCCGGCCTTGATCTGTTTTAACTCGATATAAGGAATCGGCGCCCTGCGATACCATCCGGTAATTTCCACATCCCTGCCAATCAGCGACGGAGCGATAAAAACCCCAAAAAGCCAGCTAAACAAGGCAAGCGGCTGTTTATAATCCAGAAATATTATGCCTGTATCGTCCTGAATAACAAAATCCTCACTCCAGATCAAACCCGGTTTACCGCGGCCGATAAGCTTGCCCTTAAGCGTGCACGGCACCGGCCTGATCATCGACACCTTAACTTTTTTTAAAAGCGAGGATATGTTCATCTCGGGAAAATACGAAAATTTATACATGAAAAACACCCTGATCAAAAAAGCCAGTCCGAACATTAGTACCCCGGCCTTCATCATGCCCGCGTCCCGGTACACGGCAAAATGCGCCGCGGCAGCCGCAATAACCAGCCCCGGCAGCCATGAAACCAGCAGATCTATAAAAAACTCATCCCAGTAACTTTCCGGTTTTTTGTCTGTAAAGCGTACATAAGGAGCGCTGCCTTTTGATAGCGACTGGCTGCTTAAAGCCAGCAAGCGCTTGGCAATCAAAGGATGCGTTGAATGCAGCTCATAGTACATTGCCCAGGGATTCCAAAGGTCCCAGCGCATCGCGCCTTTAAGGGTTTCCTTATCAACTTCCCCTCCCATATTTTTCGGATTATAACTTGTTATTGCCAGAGAGCGCGCGCTCATAGGGTCAAATACTCCCATGGCTTTTATGCTTTCCAGTTCATGCTTTCTGCCTTCGGAGCCTTTCTTTTTATCTTTTCCGGCAAGGCCATAGCCGATCTTTACCAGTGCTGAGGCCAAGAGGTTCGGATTCTTGGTAACCTCCCCGGAAAAGCGGTCAGCAAAATACTCTCTTACCCGGGAAAACCACAAAACAATATATTGCGAAATAATATACAGTATATACGCCCCGATCGCTAAGGCATAACGCGGCAAAGCAGACCTATCATTGCCGCGGCTTTTCATGCGTATCAACACGCGGTAAATTTGATATAAGATCAACGGTACTAAGTTGGCAATTGTCATTACCAGCATATCCCAGTGAACAGCGTGTCCTATTTCATGCGCGACTACTGCCTCCAGCTCTTCCGGTTCCAGCAAATGCATAAGCCCTGAGGTAATTACAATACGCGCGTTATTCGGCGTATGCCCGTAGGTAAAGGCATTAGGTGATCCGTCCGGAATAATACCGAAGCGGGGCAGGTTCATATTGTTTTTAGCGCATACGCTTTGCGCAAAACGCTGCAAATGCCCCGGCAAGTCATTTATTTGAACCCACGAAACCCGATAAAACCAGCGCAGCGTGATATCCATGATAAAAGGAGAAAGCCCAAACTGCAGCACGGCAAACACGAGCATTAATATCATGGCTATGCTCATGCTCATGACTTCAAAATGTACCAGGCTTATCAACACAAGGCTCAGTAATCCATAGAGAAAAACCAGCGTCATTGCTGATACAAGAGATAAGTTCGGCAATGGCATAGGGACAACAGTCTGCTCCTGAAGAGCACTATCGTCCAGGCCTTTTTCAAGATTAATGCCGATATTAGTTTTTCCTGAGGCGGGAAGCTTATTTATCTCTCCTTCATCAAGCCATATCCCTTGTGTAGCCCGGCAATAATCTATGAGCAAGTCTCCGTTAAACAGACTCAGCTCAATAAGCGGCTTTTGCGTATAGGGGTTGCACCGTTTAGACGGCCGCGGGTTTTGCAGGGCTTCTTCTATTTGTAAGCGCACATACTGCGGTGTATTCGTAAAATAAAATATCTCTCCCTTGTCCAGCCATACGCCAGAACACTTAGGGCACACATCAACAACAACACCCTGCCTGGTCATCGTTGAGACAAGTTCTACATCACTGCATGCGGCGCATTTCATAGCTTACTCCTGACATTTATTATTTTTTGCGATACGGTTATTCCTATTATCCTGAGCATTCTTCCCTGATAATTTTAATATATTTTTCCTGCCCGGC
>JAKLQT010000034.1 GCA_022013205.1 Candidatus Omnitrophota bacterium
GGACAGGAGATGTATGGCTTCTTAAGAGGTTTTTTTTATGAAGATAAAACGTATCGAACGATTCACGAGAGGGATGCTCAAGAGGTATGTTTAACGCTTCAAAATTATAGTATTCTGTTTCTATCTCAGGGCCTTCCACAACCTTAAAGCCCAACTCTACAAAAAGGGAGCACATCTCATTAGTGACAATACTTAGCGGATGCATTGCTCCTATTTTATTTTTAATTGCCGGAAGGCTAAGATCGAATACCTCTGCCCCCTTACTCTGCACACCTTCAATTGTTTTTTTCTCGATCTGCTTTACTTTTCGCGCGATCTCGCCGATAATCAGGTTTTTAAGATCGTTTATCTTCTGTCCGTAAACAGGCTTTTCCCGCGCGTCAAGCTTGCCCAGCTCCTTAAATATATTAGTGACCAAGCCTTCTTTACGCCCTAAAAATCTAACGCGTAAAGTTTCCAGCTCTTCAATTGAACTTACACAGGCGATCGCCTGCTCAAACTCTGTATTGATTGATTTTAATTTATCATCCATAGATAACAATAAGGTTATTTTAATTTCCCTGGCATATTGCAGGATAAAGATTAATTAGCTTCTTGAACTTTTTCAATCAAAGCGGCAAAGGTGCCTTTATCATTTACAGCCAGATCCGCGAGCATTTTTCTGTCGATCAAAATATTAGCTTTCTTCAAAGCGCCGATGAACTTGCTGTAAGACATTTCTTTTTCTCTGGCCGCCGCGTTAATACGGGCAGTCCACAATTGCCTGAACTCTCTTTTCTTGTTTTTGCGGTCACGGTAGACAAACTGCAAAGCTCTCTGAACCGTCTCTTTCGCCCGGCGGTAAACATTTTTGCGCAGGCCGAAAGCACCCTTGGCTGCTTTTAGAATCTTTTTCTTTCTTGCTTTTGTTGCTGGTGATCTTTTTACACGTGGCATTTCAAATTCCTCCATTAATAATATGTGCCCCGGATATCTTCACTCCATAACCGAAAAGCACCAATTAGCCCATAGTTTCATTTCCTGCAGGTTTAAAAGCCGAAATTATGGGAGCACACTTTACCATAATATATCTATACCTACTCAAAAGGCATTAATGTCCGAATCATTTTTTCCTCTGACTTATGCACTATTGCTGCATTGCGCAGTTTTCTTTTGCGTTTTGCGTTTTTTGATTTTTTAAGATGTCCCTTATTTGCCTGGTCCCTCTTAATTTTATTCTTCCCGGAAAAGGAAAAACGCTTCTTTACGCCTTTTCGTGTCTTTAGTTTTGGCATTTAAAGTTCCCTTCTTGTTTTATCCCGCATGCTTTGAAAACCTCGGCTTTTCCCGCTTTAAATGCAGCGGGACAGGCAAGCCGAGGATTAAAGTAAATCTGCGGGATTCCGCTCAGAAACCCCGGGCTTTAGCCCGGGTGAGCTTCATTGTCTCGGCTTGAATATTATTATTATGTTGCGTCCTTCTTGTGCCGGCGGCTTTTCTAACTCGCCAAATTCCGCGGCATCCAGCATTAAACGATTAAGTATTTTTTCTCCGAATTCCTTATGCGCATTTTCCCTGCCCCGAAAAGTCATACTTACTTTAACTTTATCATGATGCTTTAGAAATTTTTCCAGATTTCTCAGCTTGACCTGATAATCATGCTCTCCGATCTTCGGCTTAAACCGCAGTTCCTTTATGTGAACCACCTTTTGCTTTTTCTTGGCTTCCCGGTCTTTTTTCTGCTGATCATATTTAAACTTCGTATAGTCCATAATTCTGCAAACAGGCGGAACAGCCTGTGCTGAGACTTCAACAAGGTCTAACATCTCTTCCTTGGCGATTTTCATAGCCTCAGCATTTGACATAACCCCCATCTTTTGCCCTTCAGATCCGATAAGCCTTACCTCACTGGCACGAATTTGTCCGTTAATTTTTACGAACTTAGAAATACTACCACCTCCTTGGGTTTAAAATTATTTTTTGTATAAAACGTCTTCACTTACCTGTTTAATAAAATCAGCGACTTTTACATCACCGACAATTTTTCCTTTTTGCTCTCCCCTCTCGCTTCTTACAGAAATACAGCATCCATCAACCTCTTTTTGTCCTATCACCAGGATGTAAGGCGCCTTCTGCACTACTGCTTCCCTGATCTTATACCCGACTTTTTCACTTCTTAAATCAATGCCTGTCCTTATTTCTTCCGCGTCAAGAACCTTTTTTAAGACCTTTGCGTATTCATGATGGTTTTCAGTTACAGGCACGATTTGCACTTGAACAGGAGAAAGCCAAACCGGCAATGCCCCTGCATAATGCTCGATCAAGGCGCCTATGAAACGCTCCAGGCTTCCTAAAAGAACCCTGTGCAGCATAATCGGCCTCTTCTGCTTTCCCTCAGTTGAGATATACTTAAGATCAAAACGCTCCGGCAGGGCAAAATCACATTGTATAGTTGCGCACTGCCAAAGGCGGCCCATAGCATCTTTTAATTTTATATCAATTTTGGGCCCGTAAAACGCGCCGTCGCCTTCATTTATATCGAATTTCATTTCTTTTTCTTTCAGGGACTCTGTAAGTGCATTGGTTGCTTTGTGCCAGTCAGCATCGGTACCAATAGATTTCTCCGGACGCGTGCTCAACTCTATATGCCATTCCTTAAAACCAAAAACGTTCATAGTCTCAATGACAAAATCAATTATGTCCTTTATTTCGCTCTTGAGCGTATCTTCTGCGCAGAAAATATGCGCGTCATCCTGGGTAAATCCGCGTACCCTTAAAAGCCCGTGTAAAACTCCGGATTTCTCCTGCCGATACACAGTCCCCAGCTCAAAAAAACGTAAAGGTAAATCTCTGTAACTTCTTGTTGTTGATTTATAAACCATGATATGCGCAGGGCAATTCATGGGTTTAACCGCGTATTCCTGATCTTCAACCTTGAAGATATACATATTCTCTTTATAGTAATCATAATGCCCCGAACGCACCCAGATATCTGACTTTAAAATATGCGGCCCGATCACCAACTGATAGCCGCGTTTTCTGTGTTCGCTTTTCTCAAAATCCTCAATTAATGTCCTGAGCACCGCTCCCTTAGGGTGATAGAGAACAAGGCCCGCACCCATTTCAGGTGACATTTCAAATAATCCCAGCACAGAGCCAAGCTTGCGATGATCCCTTCTCTTAGCCTCTTCAAGTCTTATTAAATAATTTTTCAACTCATCCTTATTTTCAAAACAGGTTCCGTATATGCGCTGCAGCATGGTTTTTTTTTCATCACCGCGCCAGTAAGCGCCGGCTATTGACAGGAGTTTAAATGCCTTTACCTGCCCTGTAGAGGCAAGATGCGGCCCTTTACAAAGATCTATAAATTCATTCCCGGTCTTGTAAATAAAAACCATCTCGTCGCCGAGAGCTTCGATCAGCTCCAGCTTATATATTTCCTGATGATTTTTAAAATATTTTAATGCCTTGTCTTTATCCCAGTGATCTTTCTCAAAAGGCAAGTCCTTTTTAATTATCTCTTTCATCTTCTCTTCAATCCTGGTCAGGTCATCAGGAACAAACGGATCACGTTTATCAAAATCATAATAAAAACCATCTTCGATTGAAGGGCCAATGGCTAACTTAACCTCCGGGTAAAGCTCTTTTACTGCCTGAGCCATTATATGCGAACAACTATGTCTTAAAGTATCTAAATCCATGTTTTAAAGTAAAAAGTTAAAGGTTTTCTCGCCATTCCTCTTTTACTGCCCCGCCAAAAATAAACAGCGGATAAAATTCTTCGTTCTTTTTTTATCCTTCCTTTTTAGGAGGGTATTCTTTGCCATGAACCTGAGCGTCAGCGAATGGTTCATGGTGGGCGGTACAGAACTCGAATCTGTGACCTTTGCGATGTCAACGCAACGCTCTAACCAACTGAGCTAACCGCCCGCATTATTCTTCTTTAATATCGCGTGTCCGCGAAAGCAGTTAATAATTTGCACATCAAACAAATAAGCATTATTTTTTAAAAACCTGTTAACTGCTTGAAAAACCCGGCAGCTTCCCAGGAATATATCATCTATAATAATTACCCCGTTATCTGCAAGTATTTCTTTAGTTATATTTAAATCATGCAGGCACCCTTTATAAGAATGGTCCCCGTCAACATGAATCAGGTCAAAGCGCATATCCCCTACTAATTTTCCCAGATCCGTAATTTTCTGGCTGTCAGCGTTAATAAGCTTGAATTCATCTGTTACAGATTTAATATTTTCATACGCAACGCGCTCAGATCCCCTCTCATAACTTTGATTATCAATCCCGACCGCGTTGGCAAAACACTTAGATTCCTGAGCACCCTTGACAAGGCTTATCAAAGAATAACCGTATCTCACCCCAATCTCCAAAATGTTTTTAGGCGAAAAATACCTGCCGTAAGAATAATAGTAATTATAATAGTCGTCCATTCCCAGATTATTATATGCAGTTAATCCGGTGTCCCCTTTAATCAGGTAATTTTTTATCACAGGAAAGCTGATTTCAATAAACCTACTATCTATTATGGTTTTGATACAGTTATGCCGCAGGTTCATAATTTGAAGCTTACCTAGGTTGCATAACTTTTTAAGCTTTTTTACCATTCACTATTCCTTTATCCTGTCGAAAAATCCCCTTTTTGGGTTCGAATCTTTTTTTGTAAAATGGGCGAGAAGGGATTCGAACCCTTACGGCCGTTAAGCCAATGGATTTTAAGTCCATCGTGTATGCCATTCCACCACTCGCCCAAATTATCAAAACATTACTATACCACGAACAAATATATCGTAACTTAACTTTTTCCCTTTGGTCGCATAAGTTATGTGCTCATTTAATTGGAGGCGGCGAGCGGATTCGAACCGCTGAGTAGAGGTTTTGCAGACCTCTGCCTTCCCACTTGGCTACGCCGCCGAATCTGTATTAAAAATCAAGCACCTAGGAAACCATTCCTAAGTGCTTGATTTTATGTCAAAATTATTTCTAAAACTCAAGGCTGTGCTCAACCTCCCGGAACATATTCCACATGCCCGTCTATAGAAAGTTTATTTCTGCCTCCTCCATGAATAGTTGTTGTATCCTCAACCATAAAGGTACCTGAAGGATCCGTTAATGCCGGTTGGGTATAAGAATAGTCTCCGCCTGTAGGCACCCCCCCTAAATCACTCAATAGAGTGCCGGTACTGGGACAGACAAAAACTTTAAGATTATCAATATAGCAATCGTTCAGATTTGCCGCATCATAAAGAACATCCAGATCAGGTGGAAAAGCATCATTGTAATCAAGCCGATATAAAGCAACCGCTAAGCCTATTTGCTTTAAGTTGTTCATACAGCTTGTCCTGCGGCCCTGTTCCCTCGCCTTACCCAATGCAGGCAAAAGAAAGCCCGCTAAAATAACAATAACTGCCATTACAACAAGTAATTCAATAAGCGTAAACCCTTTTTTCTTTCTTAACATAACTTACCTCCTTTTTTGGGTTGTAATAAAATATAGCATAACTTTTCCGCCCTGTCAAGAATAATTCTGGCAAGCTTTTTTTTGCTGATTTCATAATGTTTTTTCACATTTTTACCATCGATCAAAAATGCCGTAACTTGATTCTTACCAAAAGGAACGCTCTTTTTTGAGTAAATGTTGGCTACAATAA
>JAKLQT010000035.1 GCA_022013205.1 Candidatus Omnitrophota bacterium
ATAATAAATATTGCTAATAAAAATTTCTTTTTCATTTTTTCACCCTATGCGGAAAATTTTAACATTAAAAAGCAAATTATAAAAAACCTTTGAAGGATTTCATGCCATTTTCAACGTCAATGTTAGCCAGGGTGATGTAAATGGTTGTAAAAAAATTCCCCACTGGTGCCTGGGGAAAAATATTTGCAAAAGTGAGGAATTTTCACCTGCAAAAAACACCATTTGGGACGGTTAGTGAAGGGTTCAATCGGAATTTTTGCGTGAAAAAAGGCTCAACAAGCAGAGTAATACTGCAAGTGAATTATCAATCTCTGAATGCCTTGGAATTGCTTGTTTTTGTCCAGTTTTTGGATTTATATAAATATCATGTTTTGATCCACTTCTCAAAAATATACAACCTTCTTTATTTAATTGTTTCAGCAATTCATTACGTTTCATACTGAGATTTCTTTTAGCTGGTAATTTGAGGGCACATCATCCATTAACATTAATTTGTATGCATCCCTAAGGTTGTCTTCGAGTTCTTTGAGGGTTTCGCCCTGGCTCATAATTTCAGGATGCTCAAGAATTTTACCTAACCAAAATTTTTCACCCTTCCAATAAACCATTCTTATTTTTGTATACATTGTTATCTCCATATAAATTTTATTTTAGAATCATATATATTTTTTATATTATACTCCCAGAATAAACTATCTTATGTATTAAGAATTTATTGCATCAAGAATAATAATACGATGACATTATAGTATAATAGTGTCTAGTTCTAAATCTGTCTATTGAACAATTCAAATAAAATCAATTTTGTTTGTAGAACATAATTTTAAATCTCATGCAAGGTTTTCAATAATATGATCAATGTCCCTTACATTTTCTATACTTATCTTGATCTCAGCGATGCTCCTGGCGCCAAGCTCAAGCTCAACCGCACGGGCTATCTGGGGCTGACTCCAGACGCTGTAGTTCTGGATCTTATCGACAGTACCAAAAGTTTTCAGGATTGCAAGGGCAACTGCCTTTTCTACCTGAGCTGCAAGGCTGCCGGTGGAGCCTGCTATGCTGACAAGAGCCGCCTTTTTCGGCTTTTGGCTGCCGTATTTCTGCGAGGTTGACTCATCATAATAATGTTTTAATAGTCTGCTTAAGAATAGTCTATTTTAGAGTAGACTGTATGTTAATACATACTTTAAAGCAATCTTTTTCTTAGTTCGTCCGGATTAAAATATTTCTGGATGTTAATGCCATTACCTTCCTTATTTGAAGCATGCAAATTTTTATTTTCATAATCATTGATTAATGCTTCAACCTTTTTTCTTCCTTCTTTTGTCTTAACAGCTTCCAGGGGAGTTATATTGCCTATAGCGGGGATCTTTGTATTTACCCAGTCATTGTAATAATCTTCCCACCACTTAAGGGCAAATTTTTCCAGTTCAGCTTCCGGTATTTCCAGCTTTTCTTTTTTTTCTGCTTTTTTTGCCTCAGCAGTTTTTATTTTATTCTTTGAAGACTGGCTAAGAAGATCATTTATATATGTATAATCAGTTTTTTGAAATTCCAGAGGTAATTTTTGAATTTTTTTCTTAAACCTTTCAAGTCTCTCAAGTGAATTTGTCTCAAATGCAAGGCTTTTTTCTTTTAAAAAGATTGTACCGAGAATAGTGTTTTTTTCATTAGACCATGAAAATACTATTTGCTTTTTAGTTTCCTCTACAATCCTGATGTCATTTAATTTTATCAGCTTCATTTTTACTTCTTCCCTGTCAATTACCTTATAGGCGCTTGTCGACATAATCATCTCTTCCTTATCATAATTTACCAACTTCGGCAATGGTCTGGATATTATATGATAAAAATAATGGACAGAAACCAGATAAATAATTACTGGAAAATCTTTTAATATCTTTGAATAATCTACCTTCTTATCAAATAGTATTTTATATTCTTTCCTGTAAATCCGGCAGTATTCTTTGACCATCTCAAGTAACAATGGTTCATCTAAGGGGGGATAAAGTATTGGGGGTGAGCCTTCCATAACATACAGATCTGTGAGCCGGGCAGAATTTTGCTCTGCATCCATCTCGTAAGGAGCAAGCAAGCCCGAAATAATATCATGTTTTACAACTCCTTCGCTTAATTGCTTATCTATTATGCTGTAGTGTTTTTTCGTAAAAATATCCTCAACCTCAACAACCGGATAATTCCCTGTACTGAAATTGTCTATACCGTTTTTATCATTGATACTGAGCACCTTAAAAAACCCGTTTACTGACTGGTTTAATGACTCAAGGAATCTCTTCTCCTCATCTGTAAATCTATCCGGGTAATTCTTCAGGCAATATTTCCACAAATAATTATCATACACATCTTCTGTATTTATAAAGTCAAACCCGAATTCATCTGTTTCTATATTTTTTCCATAATTATCGTCATCGAAATCCATTTCAAATATCGGGTAGCCGTGAGTATAAAAAAGTAAAGATGTATCTCTTACAAAATCCTCAAATTCCTGTTCATTTCTTATTTTATTTTTTTTATCAGGATGAAATAAAAGAAGATCAACAAGATAATATGCCGATTCAGGCGCTTCAAGTTTTAAT
>JAKLQT010000036.1 GCA_022013205.1 Candidatus Omnitrophota bacterium
AAATTAAGCAGAGTAAAATAAAAAACAAATAATAAAATAAGTGAATAAATAGGTTTATAGAAAATAAACAAAGCAAATAATCATATGGGGAGGTTAAAATGTTCAGATCATCCATAAAACTTTTTAAAATTTTTGGAATAGAAATAAGGCTGGATTACAGCTGGTTTATCATTTTTGCTCTTTTTGCATATTATTTTGGTTTCAGCTATTTTCCTTCTGTATTGCCTGGTTTAAACACCAGTCTTCTGGTAATAGTTACCATAATAACGGTTTTGCTTTTCTTCTTTTCTATCCTATTTCATGAAATGAGCCACTCAATCGTTGCAACGAAAATGGGTATTCCAGTTGAAAGGATTTCTCTTTTCATTTTTGGTGGAATGGCACAGATTGAAAAAGAGCCCGATAAACCTAAAACAGAGTTTTTAATGTCAATAGCTGGTCCACTTGCAAGCTTTGTCCTAGCTGGTTTGTTTGGAATTATATGGGCTTTTACAAAAAGTATTGCTCCAGTAGCAGCCTCTGCACGATACCTGACGCTAATTAATATTGTGCTTGGAGTGTTTAATCTTCTGCCGGGATATCCGCTTGACGGCGGCAGGGTATTAAGATCAATAATTTGGAAGGTAACTAATAATCTGAAAAAAGCTACTTTTATTGCTTCAACCGTCGGAAGAGTAATAGGCTTTTTAATGATTGCAGTTGGAATTTTCTTTATCTTTGCGGGTAATTTTATAAATGGAATCTGGTTAGCATTTATTGGATGGTTTTTGCAGTCTTCAGCTTATATGAGCTACAGGCAGTTAATATTTGATACCTCCGTTAAAGGCTATAAGGTTAAGGATATGATGAATGAAAACATGGTCATGGTAACAGATGATCTTACGCTTGACCACCTGGTAAATAACTTTTTCATGAAATACAGATATGGAAGATTTCCAGTTGTCGAAGACGTAGATACTGAAAAATTTGTTGGTGTGGTTTCAATTCATGATGTTAAAAGCATCAGACAGGAAGAATGGAATACAACCACAGTAAGAGAAATTTTAGAGGAAGTGTCTGATAAAGAAATAATCAGCATGGATGCTGAAGTTTCTGAAGCAATAAAACAAATGAATAAAAACAACTTAAGCCATCTCGTAATTCTATCAGGTAAAAAACTGATAGGAATGATTACTAAAAGTGATACAATGCAGTTTATTCAACTACTATCAGAGCTACATTAGATTCTAGAAAGATATGTGCTATTTTAATAGAAAAGCTTGGAAAGCTCATACAGGTCAAGGTCCATAGGCTTTCGCTCTGTCAATGCTTTTTCCAGCGGCACTGCAGTAATTTTTCCATTATTCATCACTACAAGATTTCCAAATTTACCTTCATGAATAAAATCAACGGCAGTTGCCCCCAGCCTTGTTCCAAGCAACCTGTCAAATGCAGTGGGCTTTCCGCCTCTCTGAAGGTGCCCCAGCACTGTCACCCTGCATTCAAATCCAGTCCTTTTTTCCAGCTCATCGGCGATGGTTTTACCAATGCCGCCAAGCTGCACGTGGCCAAAATTATCCACTGTATCGCTTGCGCAAATAGGACCCTCACAATTTGCAGGTTTTGCTCCTTCCGCAACAACAATCATGCTGCTGTTGGCTCCTCTTTCTTTTCGGGCTTTGAGCACATTTACTATTTCATTATAATCAAAATCAACTTCAGGTATAAGAATGACATCTGCACCCCCTGCGATTCCGCCGCACAATGCAAGCCATCCCGCATCCCTGCCCATAACTTCAACAATCATTACCCTGCTGTGGGAAAATGCGGTGGTATGAAGCGCATCAATTGCATTAGTTACTATTTCAAGTGATGAATCAAAACCAATAGAATAATCGGAATATGCTATGTCATTATCAATAGTTTGCGGTATTCCTACTCCTTTTATACCGTATTGTTTGCTGAGCTTAAACATTACGCCGTTCGTATCATCTCCGCCAATGGTGATAATTGCATCAAGGGCAAACTTGGCGATATTTGCTTTTACATTTTCAACTCCATTTTCTATTTTAAAAGGATTGGTTCTTGATGTGCCAATTATGGTGCCGCCTATTGCAAGTATTTGCGCAACATCCTTTCTTTCAAGCTCGGCAGCATTGCCTTTTACAAGGCCTTCCCAGCCATTTCTGATTCCAACCACTGTATATCCATAGTGCTGGGATCTTACAAAAATTGCCCTTAGCGCTGCGTTGATCGCAGGAGAATCTCCACCGCCTGTTAATACACCAATTCTTTTAATCATTTCTAACTGCTCCCTTCCTTATAATAAAATTTAATTATTTTATTGCTTATATTTTACCTGGTTTTTATGTATTTTACCTGATTCTATAAAAATTATTATCTAAATAATTATAGAAATTATTTCGGAATTATACCTTGACATACTGTTATTTTGATGCATAATTTCCTTATAATAACATTTTATCAAGGATATGAAATGAATTATAAGGAATTTTTAAAGAAGTTTCCAGATGAAAAGTCTATAATAGATTATTTCATCAAGATAAGATACCCAGAGGGTATTAAGTGTCCAAAATGTGGTAATACTAAAGTCTATCAAAAAAAAGCAAGACCCAAAGTATTTGATTGTAATTTTTGTGGTAATAGTTTTTCAATATTTAAAGACACAGTATTTGAAAAGACAACAACCGATTTGCAAAAATGGTTATTTGCAATTTCGAAGTTTTTAAATGCAAAGAAAGGAGTGAGCGCAAAACAGCTTCAAAGAGAAATCGGAGTTACTTATAAGTGTGCCTGGAGAATACTGCACCAGATAAGAAAAGCTATGGCAGAAGAAAATCCGCAAGGATTTGCGAATGGACAATTTAGTGTTTGACCGTTTGTCATAATAATCCTTTCTTCTTGTTTAAAATAGTAAACTTGACAAATTATTTAAGAATTGTTAAATTTATAACAGAAATTGATAAGGAGCGACATTCCTAAAGGGATTTCACAAAAAGCGACTTTAAAAAGTCGCTTTTTGCTTTTGGTAGGGCTGGCGAGATTCGAACTCGCAAGGGTTTCCCCAACGGAGCGACATTCC
>JAKLQT010000037.1 GCA_022013205.1 Candidatus Omnitrophota bacterium
ATTCAAGGGTTATTACCAAAGATTTATTAAGGAAAATCATAGAAAGCCCGGACCTAACGATATTATATTAAGAATAGAGGGAAGCACAGTTGATTCTGTGTGGGAAATCAAAGCAATTGATCCGAAAGACAAAGAAGAAAGGATTGGATATCCAACACAAAAACCAGAAAAACTCCTTGAGCGAGTTATCTTAGCTTCTTCAAACCCCGGCGATATAGTAATTGACCTTTTTGGAGGTTCAGGTACAACTGTTGCGGTTGCAGAAAAACTTGGACGTCGATGGATTGCCTGCGATTTTGGAAAACACGCTATTTACACTATGCAAAGACGAATGCTTCGTATCAGTGAGTCAAAGGCATTGGTGGACGAGAAAGATAAGTCCGGCAAAGTCATTGTTAAAAAAGGGGACCCGTATAAGAAAGTTCCAAAACCGTTTTGTATAATATCTTCCGGGGCTTATGACTTCTCGCATGTGATGGATTTGCGTAAGCACAAGGAAACATATATTGATTTTGTGCTGGGGCTATTTCAGCTTTCGCGCGATGACAACAAGGTCAAAAAATACAAATTAGCCAATATTTACGCCCTTAAAGACGGCGATCCGGTTGAAGTTTATCCGGTGTGGGATGACCGATTTTTAAAAGAGGTTAAAATCAATGAAGAATATTTGCGTGGGATTATTGTGCAATCCGGGGGAAGGCTAAAAGGCGATTATTTTATCATTATGCCTGAATCCTGCGCTAATGTCGGCGATACTGTCATTAAAAATCAGGATGGGAAAGATGTTAATTTCCAGATGCTGACTTTTCCATATAAAGTCTTGGAAGATATATCGCGCGCCTTGGAACTTCAGGAACAGCCGAGCTCTCAAGATAATGTAAACAATCTTATTACTTCTACAGCTTTTTATTTTAATGAAGATGTAATGTTAAAGGCAAAGCGCGCAAAGAGCGGCCTTCAAATAACAAAGTTTGATACCAAAATTCTCAATAAAGAAGGAAGGCGTTTTGATGGGTTTTCCGGGATCGCCATGATTTTAGTAGATCTGGATTACGCGGCAGGCAAGCCGTTTGATATGGATGTGACCGTATTCGCGAAAGAAATTGCTGAAGACGGTTTGGTGAAAATCGATAATCTCACTAAAAAGGTCGGGCTTATCGCGATTGATAAACATGGCAATGAATCAAAACCTTTTGAGTTGGATTAAATATGGCTAAAACAAAGAGAATAAAGACGGTAGAAAAACTTAATCTTTCCGAGCATACGCTGGATATTAATGTCCGTAAATGCAATTACGATAAATTCCGCTTTTCAGACATTGAGGATTATATTCGCGCTGTGTCCGGCGGCAGGAAATATCAGTATCAGGCGATAAAACATACGATGATATATCTGTGGGGCGGCGGATATAAGAATGTTATTGCGTTGGCAAAGGAAAACTTCGCTCAAAAAGAGCATTTAAGAGAAAGGTTCGGATCCGAAGAAATTATGCTTGGGCATCTGCCGCTGGCCGACCGGATATCCGGGGTTGTGCATATGGCGACCGGCACCGGCAAGTCTTATGTGATTTTCGCGGTGGCTTATTTATCTCTCGTAATGGGGCTGGCTAAGCGGGTTTTGGTCTTAGGGCCTTCATCTACGATTATTGAGGAGGGGCTCCGGGGTAAATTCCAAGATTTCAAAGATAAAAAGGAATGGAATGACTGCTTGCCCAAAGAATATCAGGGTAAGGCAATAGACCTTTTAAGAAATAACGACGCGATTGAAGATGGGAGCATTACCATCGAGAATATTAATGCCATATATTCGGTAGGAGGCATTCGGGATACCCTCTTTAAGGGCGTTGATGAGGTGTTGGTTTTAGGAGACGAGATTCATCATGCCTATTCGCATTTAAATTTTAATGCGATAAGAAAGGCGCTTGAGATGGATCATGAAGTTGATCCTGAAACAGGTAGGGAATCCGAGGAAAAGGCCGAGCGGCTATGGATGCAGTTCCTTAAAAAAAACAGAGAAATCACCCGCCATATCGGATTTACCGGCACGCCTTACAATAAAGACGATTATTTTGCCGATGTTTTTTTCGATTACAATATCCGCACGGCTATTAATGGAAAATATATTAAAGATATCAACCCCATAATCAATGTTGAGACGGATGACGGCGCGATGCAGTGGACGACAGAAAAGCGGTTTGCTGTGGTCTTGAAAAAGCACCTCGAAAATATCGAGAGGTATGCATATAAAAGAGACGGAAAGCGGCAAGTTAAGCCGATAACGGTTTTTTATTGTCCTACACAAGCTAATGCTAAAACACGTTCAGAGGAGTTTATCCGGTTCCTTGCAAAATGGGAGAAGGAAGAACGGGGCGCAGTCGGATCGGAGTCAGAGATTGAACAGCTTGCCCGGGCGAAAGTGATTTGCGTAACCAGCAATATTTCCGCATCAGAATATAAAAGCGAGCTTGATAATGTCGAAGAGACCGATCCGAACAGAATCGGCGGTAAAGTAGAGTTTATATTCTCTGTCGGTAAGCTTCTTGAGGGATGGGATGTAGACAATGTTTTTCAGATCGTCCCGATGGAAGAGAGGATATTTAACTCAAAGTTATTGATATCGCAGGTGCTGGGCAGGGGGTTGCGTATCCCCCGCAAGGTTCTTAATGTTGATATCCTTCAGACTTACCCTTGGCTAACCGTAACCAATCATGAGAAGTTTGCCGGCCATATAAAAGAGCTGATGGATGCCGTTACAAATTCTGATATATATATTTTATCCGAGCCGTTGCCGATAGTTGATAAAGATAACTGGCGAAGCAAACATCATTTCTCGCTTTTTAATCTCAATTATTTATCGGGAGTTAAATTTGAAGATGTCGATGAAAAGGATCAGTTGCCTCTTCCTGTAAGAGAGCTCGTATTGACAAAATATGACATTGATGAAAATGTTATTATTGAACGGATTAAGGGCACAGAGAAATATGCCCTTAAAAAAAAGACCATTTCAGTCGATGCTTTGGTGGACGCGCGTTACCGCCGTTTTAAAAACAGGGAATACGAGGGGATACATTTTGACTTTGGGAATGGAGACTATAAGCGCTGTCCGGAAGAGGATGAGATCCGGAGCGCTATCCTTGCCGCTATGGAAAAAGCGGAGATTCCGGATAAAGGTTTAACGGAGGATAATAAAAAGCAGATAGACCTTTTTTTTAATCAATTCCTGCCTCCGGGCAAAAAAAAACGCGTATTTGAAAATATCAAAGGCGATATTGTCCCTGTCAGCACGCAAAAATTAGAACGCGGGTCAGTAAGAGTCGGAGAGCTGGAGCGCGATGCAACGGCTTTTATCAGCGAATCGTATCAAGAGGAAGTAGATGAAAAAACAAAAGCGCTGCTCAAACACCTTGCCGGTAATAGAAAGCCGAACGCACAGCAAACTCTCTTCCCTTTTGATCCAATCGGTTTGCTCAGGACACATAAAGAGTATGTTCGAGCATTGATAGAGAACGATGACCGGCCGCCTTATATTGTCAATCCGTCAGTATTTAAGACGCCTCAAAGCACAATTCTTGTTACCCATACGCCCGAAAAGGAGTTTGTTTTTCGATTGCTTGAACATTCTCAATATTTGGATGCTTGGATAAAATCTTCGGATAAAGGGTTCTATTCAATTGACTATGAATATTGGAAGGGCGGCAAGGATAGGGTTCGTCGCGGATTTAACCCTGATTTTTTCATTAAGATTAATTTGGATGATTATATTGCTCTTTTAAAAAAGAAGAGCGCGGTTAAGTATTTAGATGGGTTAAGAGATTTACAGGAAAAAGGCATCGAGACCATCATTAGAGTTGTAGAAATAAAATCTGACGAAGATGATGATGAAGCAACGCCAGCCAAGGCTGAGTGGGCAAAGGCTCATTTTGAAGCTGTTAATCAGAAACTGCAGGAGCCCCTGCCGGGTAATTTTGACAAGCAATTCATAGGAGATATCAAGCAATTCTATACATTTGACCTTCTTAAACCGGATAGATATGTGAGTTGGTTTGAGGGCCTGAATGAAGGGAAAATATGAGGATGATCAAGAAAAATGTATTTCATGAAAGAACTTTGAACACTTTTACATTTGGAAGATACTTTCTAAATAACTCTGTGGTTATGCCGCAATCATCAAAAAGCGTATCTACAGCATTATCTTCCGCCACGAAAAGCTTATAAATATAAAGCTTATGAGCAGGTCTCATATCGGGCGGGAATCTTTTCGCGTCTAAATCACCGATGTTTGGGCTTAATATAAGACGGTCATAAACCACGCCGTATTTTTTTATTTCCCTTGCGGTTTCCCTGTCATTTTCCGGAGATGTAGTGCGGGAAGTAACAATCAAAACCTTATGCCCGTCTCTTTTAAGGCTTTTGGTCAGCCATTTAAAAAACTCGGGCGCTTTATCAATAGTCCCGTCAATATCAATTTGCGCTATCATAAGTTTTGTGAATATCCCCCTTTTCTTAATTCTCAAATTTTAATTAGAACCGTGAGGTTGTTGCAAAATGTATATTTTGTGAAAAATGTTAGTTTAGGGATATTATCCCTGTTCTATTTATTATAGTTTCAGCCAAGTTCTCTAATGTCAAAGTTTTAACTGAAAATTTTGGTGAACACAACTCCGGTCATGTTTCGGTTTCCTTTTAATTTTTCGGGAGTTCCCCATTCGTAAGAGGGTGGTGATTTTTATTTCCCGCTTTGCATTAATTCGTATTCTTCCTCTATTAGAGCTTTAAATTTGGGAGAGATATCGCGCCAGTCTAGTGTAGTGCGTCCAACACTTCTTTACATTTAAATGCTTGTTTTTACCCCGTGGGTTGGGTAAACTTGGTTGTAGAAAAAACCCGCGGGGTTAAAACCACGACGCAAGATGCGTAAATAGTAAATGTCAAGTTATTTAC
>JAKLQT010000038.1 GCA_022013205.1 Candidatus Omnitrophota bacterium
AACCTTCTCCCACTGAAAACCTGCCATTGAAATTTATCTCAATCCTTCTTTAAGAAAATTCCTGTAATTCCTTCCCCTTCTTTTTTTAACTCCTCCAAAAGTCGCATATACCGCATCTTCATCAATTAATTAGAACCGTCCCATTTTATAAGCGATGAAACTCAATAAAAGATATGCCGATTTTTCTCCGGCCAATATCTCCATTGGTTTCGTCCTTCGCTTAAATTCTTTGTTCACTCTCTCTGTATATTTTTTTGTTTTTGAGTCACTTTCACAACCTGTAGCCAAGACTCACATTATGGATATTATCTAATGGACCGGCGGCTCCAAATGAATAGTCAAATACCATAGTTTTGATTTTTAGTCCAAACCCAAAAGTAAACGATTGAATATCAGAATTAAAATGTTGCCCAACTCTTACAGAAAATCCGTTATTAATCAACCATTCAGCCCCCAGATTCGCTACTGTTTTTTTATCAACGATCATATAGGGGATATCTGCTGAGAGCAACATTTTTGAATTATCATTTCTGAGTTGAAATGCGTATGAACCACCCATACGGAGTTCTCGCGGTAGAGGGTCTCTCTCTGAAATAAATTTAAGTCCTTGGCCGACATTCCTTAATGATAATCCAAATGAAACATTCGGTGAATCAAAAATTAAAGCGCCGCCAATATCAAAAGCATAGCCGGAAGCTGTCTTATATTCCGCCAATTCTGAACTTAAGTATTTTGCGCTCGCTCCCATGCTTATAACGCCAATTTTTTTACCATATGAAATCGTTCCCAATAAATCTCTTTGGAGATGCACATTAATGACGGACCCATCGCTCGCATAAAGTTTTTCCGAGCCGGTATCATAATAATTAATACCCGCCAAAAAGTTCCCGAACCGTGTTGGAAAACCAACAGCTAATGAGGATAAGCAATCTGATGCGAACCCACGCGACACATACGCCAAACCTTGTGGCTGGGAAAGTGTGCCTAACATCGCGGGATTAAACTGCCCAGCGGAAATATCATCTGAAACAGTTGAAAAAGCATCCCCCATCCCAGCCGACCTTGCACCAACAAATCGTTGCAAAGTGGCCGCGCCGGATTCTCCCGCGGCAACCGGAAGTAGCGGAGCGACACTCATCATAATTAATAAAGAAATTACCAATGATTTCATTTAATCATTACCGTCCTCTTTGTAATGTTAATTCCGGGTCCTTCCACATGAATTAAATAAACGCCGCTTGAAACATTTCGACCGGACGAATCCCTGCCGTTCCACTGTACCACGGTCGTTTGTGTTCCATCCGTAGACATGGAATATTCCCTAACTAATTTTCCCTTGCCATCAAAAATACTGGTTTTAATAGTTCCCGCAGCTGTCGCTTTAGTGCCGATACTTAATTTTTCGCCATTGGCAGGATTGACAAAACCTCTTGCACCACCGACAACCGATACCGTGCCGGTCGCTGTGCTCTTGATTATTAAAGTAGTTTCACCAATTTTATTCCCGTTAACATCATAATTCTGCACAGTTTCTGTGCGTGGAATTAAAGCAGGTATACTCCGTGTAAGCGTCTGACCTTGACCGCCGACTTCCTTCATTGGGAACAATGTAACCGAGTTTTGGGTAGTGGTGTCTGTAATAACCGCATAATACACATCCTCAGGAAGAATTTGTTCAACTGAATTTTTAAAATCCCATGTAGCATTGCCAAATAAATTGCCCCAGAAAGTCCGCACCTTAACTCCGGAAGTATTGAAAACTTCTATCGAAGTATATTGCGGTAGGTTAGTAAAAGTTGCAAAACCATGTCCTGCGCTTGGCTTAAATGGATTGGGATAAACAAAAACATTCGTGAGGTCTGCCCGTGCCAGCATTGTGAAAAGGCAAATTGAAGATAAACAAAACACACCGCTTCGTATCAATCGATATATCATATTTTTATTGTTTGTCATTTCAGAATCCCCTTATAGGATGCCCTCAAGTTTCTTGCTTATTTATGCAAAATTCCTTCATTAAAAGTGTACAAAAAACCATGGCTATTAAACAATTTATTTAAAATCGGCTAATGCAATAGTGTAATTCCATTAAAGATAATATGGAAGTGGTGTCAGACACTTTTTTATAGGTCAGACGATTTCCCCCGTAGATTCCACAGGAATCTGTTCTAAACACAGGGGACAGACAGGAAACAAGGGGACGAGGACAAGCGAGGTTGCAACTATGTTCTTGTTCTGTCTCTAAACTTTAAACTCTGAACTCTAAACTATTCTTCTAACTCCTGTTTTCATACTATAAAAACCGATTCTCCACTTTCAAGCACGCTGGCATTGGCTTCTTCAATATCCACATGTAATTCAAGAGCGTACATATCGCTTACTCTGCATAATACTCTTTCAAAAATAAGTTCCCTGTCTTTACCTCATCTTCTACAGTTGAAAAAATAAAACCTTTGTTTTTTAAGCATAATTTGAGTTTTAAAAATGGCGTGGCACCACATTTTATGCTTTTTCAAAATTAAACTATCCCTAATTTTTACCCTATTTTTTTCGTATCGTAGGC
>JAKLQT010000039.1 GCA_022013205.1 Candidatus Omnitrophota bacterium
CAGAAAGACATTAAAAATGTACATCTGAGTGTTTATCCGCCATCCGGCAGAGTGAGGATATCCGCGCCCTTGCGTATGGATATGGATACCATCAGGGTGTTCGCTATTTCAAAGCTGAATTGGATTAGGAAACAGCAAACTAGGTTTCGCAGTCAAGTAAGAGAGGCGCCAAGGGAATGCATAACAAGGGAAAGTCATTACTATTTGGGCAAACGCTATCTGTTGCGAGTAATCGAGCATGATGCTTTGCCAAAAGTAACTTTAAAACATGACACTTTGGAGATTTATGTCAGGCCAAACACAAGTCTTAAGAAGAAGCGGGAAATATTAAACGAGTGGTATCGGCAGCGGCTTAAAGAAATTATTCCTGGAATAATATCTCGATATGAAAAAGTAATGAAGGTTACGGTGAACGATTTCGGAATAAAGAAGATGCGGACTCGGTGGGGTACATGTAGTAGAGTATCGAAGCGGATATGGCTGAATCTTGAATTGGCTAAAAAACCAAAGGAATATATTGAATACATAGTGGTACATGAGATGACGCATCTTTTGGAGCGGCATCACAATGAAAGATTCGTTGCCTATATGGATCAGTTCCTTGCGAAGTGGCGATTCTACAAGGAGGGCTTGAATAGAATACCGCTGCGGCATGAAAACTGGAGCTATTAAAAGAAGGAAACTGAGGGGTCAGTCCTCTGAAAAAGTAACCTACGAAATAGATCCTTACAATAGACTTGTCATTAACAAAAACGGCAAAAAAAGCGAACTCTCCAGGTTCAGGCAGGTTCTTGACGGCCGCTTCAAAACTGATGAAAATAATACGGTATATTATCACATAAAAGCTCCGATGCCTCAAGGCACGGATATCCCGTATCAAGTTAAACTCCAGGGGAAATGGTCTCTAAGAAAAACCAATTCCAAACCCGCATTGAAATTGGTTGTTTAGAAGGGGCTGTGCTCCTAGAAGACAAAGATGGGGTGGGGGAGGCGGAGTTACTACAAACCAGCAAGATTATTTATATCTGCCTACAGAATAAGGAGGATTATGAAACATTTAATAAAAATTTGTAGTTTACTATTAATAACACTTCTTTTGCTTTTCTCTTCCGGTAACTTTTCGTAAATTCCTGAAAAATACCGAATAATTTTGCTGAATATGACTTAGAAAACGCTAATTTTGCCTTAATTTCTGGGACAGGTAATATTTTCGTGTAACGCGTTTATTTTTAAATGTTATATTTATGAAAAATATCCGTTCTTTGGGTCCCTGCACGTAATTTTATAACAGTTTCTTGGCGTTATAGTTATAGTTTTAAACTTTTTACTTTTTACTTTTCATCTCAAGATGGTATAATGCTGATAAAATGATTAAAAATCATATGGAAAAGACAGCAAAGAAAATAAACTATAAATATATTGTCTGGGCATTAATATCTTTTTTTATACTGATCGTAGGTTTTGTCAGTTTTCGCCGTTATTATTGTTTTGATTATATTGATATGGATCTGGCTGCTTATAACCAGATCGTCTGGAATATTGTTCACGGATCATTCTACAGTTCTATGCTTGGGGTGAATTTTCTGGGGCATCACGCTCATTTTATCCTTTTTTTGTTTGCGCCTTTTTATTTTCTTTTCCAAACCCCGCTTTTTTTGCTTTTTCTACAGATTGTATCACTTGCCGTCTGCGCGTATCCGATCTTTATGATCGCCTCAAGAGAACTTGATCAGAACCTTGCCCTGTCGCTTGTAATCGCGTATCTGCTTTATCCGGCTATGGGCTATACAGTTTTTTATGAATTTCATGTGCCGGTTTTCGCGACAGCTTTTCTAACCTTTATGCTTTATTATTTTATAAAACAGAAGTACAGGTTGTTTGCCTTGTTTATGATTCTTAGCCTGCTTACTCAGGAAAACATTCCGCTTGTAATTATTCCTTTTGGCATATTCGCTCTTTTTAAGAAGAGGAGCATGAAATGGTGGCTTTTACCTTTGCTTAGCGGAAGTATCTGCTTTTTGGCAGTTGTTGGCTGGTTAATGCCGTATTTAAATAAGAATACCGTGCAGTTCGTGACTATTTATGGACATATGGGTAATTCCCTGCCTGAGATACTGGGCTTTATCATCAGCCGGCCTTGGACGGTTATTAAGATGATGCTGAGCGCGCAGAAAGTAAAATTCCTTTTTCAGCTGTTTGCGCCGCTTTGCTTTTTCCCTTTGCTTGATGCTCATATCCTGATCAGCGGATTGTTTTTTGTCCAGCACTTGCTTTCATCAAGAAGCCCAGAGTATATGATCGAGTACCATTATGACGCGGAGATATTGCCGTTCATCTTTATTTCTGCTGTTTACGGTATTAAGAGATTTTTGAATTGGCCCCTTATAAAACGCTATCTTCGCCCTGCCCTCATCAGCGCGCTTTTGCTTGCTGTGAGTATTACCTGCGCGGTCAGTTTCGGGCCTTTCATTGAAATCGCTGTTGATAAATATAAGACAACAAAAGATGTGTGGGATTTACAAAAGGAGCGCTTTCTTGAAATGATCCCCGCTGAGGCGAGCATAGTGGCAACATTTGAGTTTTTGCCTATGTTATCGCAAAGAAAACAACTGTATTCCTTTCATCATGTGGTTCATGGATTTCACACGCTTTCCCGTGTGCCTTACCGCCTGCCGCAGGGTGTTGAGTACGCGTTGCTTGATGTTAATGATCCTATAGGGGTTAATGTTTTTTACAAAAAGGGGAGGTCAGAAGCCAATATTGCCGCTTTTTTAAATTCAAATAAATGGGGCATAGTAGAAATGCTGGATAATATTGTCTTATTGCAAAATAACCATAAGAGCGATAAGAGATTTTTTCGGACCCTGAGCAAACAGCCGGATATTTCGATAGGTTTAAACGCGCTTATTGGGAGGGAGATATCCCTGCTCGGATATGATATCGATAAAACAATCCGAATCAAAGGCGGCAGCAGTGTCGCGGTAAAATTCTTCTGGAAGGCATTAAAAAAAATAGAAACAGATTACAGAATGATCGTAGAGATAAACGATGCCGAAGGCAAGACGCGTTATCAGACCATAAGGCCGTTGTGTTATCGTGTGTTTCCTTCTTATATGTGGGCAGAGAACTCAGTTATCGAGGAAAATTACCAGTTATTTATTCCAAAGGCAATAGAGAAAGAAAATTTTACAGTTAATATAAAAATGGTTGACGCGGGCACAGGAAATACTATGCCGATATTATTAAATAATGATAAAAAACAGAATATAAATCTGGAAAGGCTGGAAATTTTAAAGAGATAAAAAAGGATTCCTCATGAAAGAAATAAAATGCGATTTATGCGGTTCAAATCATAATGTTGTTATTTACCGGCCTTTGCGGAAAACCGAATCAGCAGCGCCGGAGGCGTATTTGATAACGGAGAATGTTTTGATCCCTCCTGAGAAAATACTTAAATGTGTAACCTGCGGCCTTGTTTTTGTCCCCTCAGGGGAGAGCGCGGAAAAAATAATCAAGCAGTATAAGGAAATGGTCGATGACGGATATATAGAAGAGGAGCAGGGAAGAAGAAAGACAGCACGTATGGTTTTAAAAAAGCTGCAAAGGTATCAAAAAAAAGGTAAATCATTGATGGATGTTGGATGCAGTACAGGTTTTTTTCTGGATGAGGCAAAGAAAAAGGGATGGCAGGTGAGGGGAGTTGAACTCTCGCTTTGGGCGGCTAAAATTGCCCGGGAAAAATTTGGCATAGAGGTAATAAATTCTACTTTAAAGCAGGCAAAGCTCACCTCTAATTCTTTTGATGTGATTGTCCTGCATGACACTATCGAGCATGTGCTTGATCCGCGGGAAATGCTTATAGAAATAAGAAGGATATTAAAACCGGACGGCGTAGTTTATATCAATACTCCTGATATCCAAAGCATTGTGAGCCGGGTTTTAAAAGCCAGGTGGTGG
>JAKLQT010000040.1 GCA_022013205.1 Candidatus Omnitrophota bacterium
CCATTACCTGGATTTGCTTTTAGTGCTGCTGTTGCGGTATGTGTACTCCTGGTCTTTATCGCCGCTTTGCTTAACAATCCCTTAAGGAAAACGACCATCGCTTTTCAGGATGAAGAGCTTATCGAGACAGTTCTATTGATTGAGAATGAGGCAGAGCTTAATCTTAACGGGGATGAGGATGCCTATATTGAAGAGATCCTGCTTCAAATATCGCTTGAAGGGGCTTTGCAATCCAATAATTCTTAGTGTTTGACAGGAAGGTGTCCTGATAGCTATAATTAGAGCAGTCCTAGTACAGAATAATAATTTACGCTGATAATTTAAAGAGGCGGGTGCCTTAATGAGTTATGCGCTACGTAAGGAGGCTGAATGTCAAAAGCAAGGGCAGGAAAAGAAATTCATGTTGTAGCAGATAATAGGTTGGGGACATTAGCGGATGTAAGCCAGTGGCTGGCTGATAAAGGAGTAAATCTTTCATCTGTATGTGCCTATGTCGATAATTCTAAAGCACATTTTCTTTTTAAAACCTCAGATAATAAAAAAGCAATTGAAATATTAAAAGCTAAAGAGATGGAGGAAGTAAAAGAAGAAGAAATTGTTGTTGTAGAGATGCAGGATAAAGTGGGTATGCTCAAAGATATGGCCAAAAAACTAAAAAGCGCGGAAGTGGATATTAAATATCTTTACGGGACAGCATCCAGCGCGCCGAATGCTCCGGCAACTATTGTTTTTGTGGCAGAAGACAATAAAAAGGCAATTCAGGCGATAAACGGATAAAAAGAGCGCATAGCTCATGGCTAATGGGTATAACTTCTTTTTTGGTTTGATAAGCAAAGGAAAAGTGTTTTCTATGTAGGAGTTGGGGACGGACTCATTTACTTGACAACATGTTGGTGAAGTGATATATTTATAATATCTTCGGGATAGGGTGAAATTCCCTACTGGCAGTAAAGTTCCGTGAACAGCGGGATAAAGCCTGCGAGCCCGGCTTAAAACGGCCGGGCAGAGAAGGTGTGATTCCTTCGCCAATAGTTAGAGTCTAGATGGGAGAAGAAGAAAAAAAGCAAAAACAAAAAACTAAAAATATTGACTTTTAAACTCCCGAAGAGCATTTCGGGGGTTTTTTATTTATGAAATTTAATACTGTATCAGAAATAATCAATGACCTTAAAAAAGGTAAAATGGTTGTTATGCTTGATGACGCCAAGCGCGAGAACGAAGGCGATTTGATTATGGCCGCAGTTTACGTTACGCATAAGCAGATAAACTTTATGGCAAAATACGGGCGCGGCCTTATATGCGCGGCAATGGACGGTAAAAGACTTGATGAGCTGGATATCCATCCCATGGTCAGGAAGAACCAGTCGTTTATGGGCACAGCTTTTACTGTGTCAGTGGATGCAAAAGAGGGTATTACTACCGGCATCTCTGCGCATGACAGAGCAAAAACGATTCAGGTTTTAATGAATTCAAAATCGAAACCGCGTGATCTTGTGCGTCCGGGGCATATTTTCCCGCTTAAAGCTGTCGAAGGCGGTGTGCTTGTGCGGGCCGGACATACAGAGGCATGTGTTGATCTCATGAATCTGGCTAAGTTAAAACCAGCGGGCATAATCTGTGAAATACTCAATGAAGACGGAACCATGGCCAGAACACCGCAGCTATTGAAATTTGCCAAAAGACATAAATTGAAAATCGGAACAGTAGCTGATCTGATAAAGTTCAGGCACCGTCATGATAAACTTGTACACAGGATCACGGCTTCAAAGCTGCCTACAGCTTTCGGAACTTTTAAGCTCCATGTTTATCATTCTGATGTTGATGATCATCCCCATCTTGCGCTAGTTAAAAGTAAAATAAAAGATCCTGCTCTGGTCCGGGTTCATTCGGAGTGTTTGACAGGAGATGTATTCGCGTCATGTCGCTGCGATTGCGGAAAACAACTGCATACGGCAATGAATATTATAGAGAAAAACGGTTCGGGCGTTATACTTTATATGCGCCAGGAGGGCAGAGGCGTAGGCCTTGCCAATAAAATAAAGGCATACGCGCTGCAGGATCACGGGCTTGATACTGTCCAGGCGAATGAAAAACTTGGATTTAAAGCGGACCTGAGAGATTATGGAATAGGGGCGCAGATATTATCAGACTTAGGGATTAAAAATATCCGGCTGCTTACAAATAACCCTAATAAAATTATCGGACTCCAGGGGTACGGATTAAAAATAATCGAGCGAGTTCCGATTGAAATAAAGCCCACAAGTATTAACATGAAATACTTAAAAACCAAAAAAGATAAATTAGGGCATATGTTAACTTTTGTTAAGTAAAAAGGAAAAAGAAAGGCAGGAAGATATGAAGATAGTAGAAGCAAAATTAAATGCCCAGGGAAGGAAGTTCGGTATACTGGTATCCCGTTTTAACGATTTTATTACTAAAAGGCTGGCTGAAGGCGCAATAAGTGAGTTAAAAAGACACCAGGCTGATGAAAAAAAGATCGATATTATCTGGGTTCCGGGAGCCTTTGAAATGCCGTGTCTTGCGCAGAAAATGGCGAAATCCAAAAAGTATGATGCCTTGATTTGCCTTGCGGCTATTATAAGAGGTGAAACACCGCATTTTGATTTTGTGGCCAGTGAGACCGCAAAGGGAATCGCGAATATCTCTATGAGTACGGGAATTCCGGTTATTTTCGGAGTGATTACCGCCGATAGCCTTGAGCAGGCGATTGACCGCGCAGGAACAAAAAGCGGCAACAAAGGAGAAGACGCGGCAAGAGTGGCGATTGAGATGGTAAACTTGATAGAAATGGTAGGGTAATTTTCATGAGAAACCGTACGCTGTCGCGTGAATGCGCTTTACAGATTCTTTATACTGTTGATATCCAAAAGACAGCTCCTCTGGCAGAGTTGGTAAATGATTATTGGCAGAAACGCAGCGATGATGAGATAATCAGGCAATTTGCTATGGTGCTGGTTAACGGAACGCTGGCACACCGCAAGGATATCGATAAGCTTATAACAGAGTATACTGATAACTGGCGTATCGAGCGTATGGCGGTAATTGACCGCAATATTATTCGTATGGCCACATTCGAATTGATGTATCTTGAACAGATTCCGCCTAAAGTGGCGATTAATGAAGCTGTAGAGCTGGCCAAGAAATTCGGAGATGATGAATCCGGCCGTTTTGTAAACGGAGTCCTGGACAAAATAAATAAACAAGAACGGAAAAATAAGTGAATTCGGCCCGTAAATACATTGACCTGCATGTGCATACCAATTATTCTGATGGGACTTTCACTCCGCAAGAGGTTTCCCGATACGCGCTGGAAATAGAACTTGCCGCGATTGCAATCACTGACCATGATTGCGTAGACGGCATACTGCCCGCAATGGAGGAGGCAAAAGACAGAGGCCTTGAAATAATACCCGGGGTAGAACTCTCAGCTGAGATCGGCGACTTTGAGGTTCATATTATCGGCCTTTTGATTGACTGGCAAGACTCCTGGTTCAATGAGCAATTAAAGAAAATCCGTAATGCGCGCATAGAACGCATGCAGAAGATGGTCGAGAAACTAAATTCGCTGGGTATAGGCATAAAAATGGAAGAGGTCATGGCTTTAAGCCGGGATGAAGGCGCTGTGGGTAGGCTGCATTTAGCCAGGGCGCTCCATGAAGGCGGCTTTACGCACAGTATCAGGCAGGCGTTTGCCCGCTTTATAGGCAGGCCAGGGCCCTGCTATGTAAAAAGAATGATCATATCGCCAAAAGAAGTTATTGACATGATCAGAAGAGTAAAGGGCATCCCTGTATTCGCGCATCCGGGAAATATGCATCATGATGAGGTTATCCCTGAACTTGTGAATTACGGATTAATGGGAATTGAAGTTTTGCATATAGACCATAATTCTTCTGCTTCAAATCACTATAAACAACTGGCTCAGGAACACGGACTTCTTTTAAGCGGTGGTTCTGACTGCCACGGCGTAGGAAAAGGTTATCCGCTGATGGGCAGAGTTGAAGTGCCGTATTCATTCCTGGAAAAAATCAAAGAAGCGAAAAAAAGAGAATACGAAGAATAGTAAATGAGCCAAAGCGTGATAAAAAATGAATGACCAGGATATAAAATATCTTAAAATGACGATTGCTTTAGCTGAAAAGGGTATTGGCAGGGTCAGCCCTAATCCGCTCGTGGGCACGGTGATTGTTAAGAACAGTGAGATCATCTCCAGAGGATACCATAAATATTGCGGCGGGGATCACGCGGAAATTGACGCGATGAAAAATGCAAAGCAAAGCTTAAGGGGCGCGGAGCTTTATGTGAATTTAGAGCCCTGCGCTCATTTCGGCCGCACACCGCCCTGCACCGATCAGATCATTAAAGCCAAAATCAAACGCGTGGTAATAGGCATGAAAGATCCCAACCCCATAACCTGCGGCAGGGGAATAAGAAAACTGCTTAAGGCCGGAGTTTTAGTCGAAATTTGTAAGCAAAATCAGGCGTATGAAGATTTAAATGAAATATTCACTAAATATATTACAGCTAAGAGCCCGTTTGTCTGCGTTAAGACAGGTCAGAGCTTAGACGGAAAAATTGCTACTGCTACAGGCCAGTCAAAATGGATTACTTCTGAATCCTTACGTAACAAGGCCCAGTATTTAAGAAAAAAATACGACTGCATTATGGTCGGAATAAATACAATTCTAAAAGATAATCCATATTTAAGCTGCCGTTACCAAAATAAACTGGAAAATGATATCCCGATCAAGCTGATTATCGACTCCCATTTAAAAACACCGTTTAAGGCGAATATCTTCAGCAAGCTGTCTCCGGCGCCTGTAATGATCGCGACAACAAAGTTTGCCGCAAAAGAAAAAATCAGCCGCTTTAACGATATGGGTGTAGATGTGCTGGTCTGCGGGCATGAAGAGTCTAAAAACGTTGACCTTAAATACCTCATGTCCCAGCTTTATAAAAATGAGATATCCAGCGTGCTTGTTGAAGGAGGCGGGCAGATAAACGGAGCCTGTTTTGACTTGAGACTTGTGGACAGAATCTGTTTTTTTACAGCGCTTAAAATAATCGGCGGTAAAAACGCGGTAAATTCCGTTGCGGGAAAAGGGATTTCTAATTTGCAAAAAGCGATTATTATTGATAAAGCGAGAATAACTAAACTGGATAAAGATTTACTAATTCAGGGGAAAGTAAAATACAGCCCATAGCTCATGGATAATTGTATTAGCAGGGAGATGTAGTCGCATTCGGCAATTGACTATTAGCTAGCACACCAAAAAACGGAGTATTTTTTATGTTTACCGGAATAGTTGAAGAAATGGGCATAGTAGAAAAAATCGACAGAGGCACTCTGATGCATCTGATTATCCGAGCGGACAAAGTTTTAAGTAAAACAAAAATCGGCGACAGCATAAATGTCAACGGCATATGCCTGACAGCGGTAAACCTGGATAAAAAGCGCGTTGCCTTTGACGTGATGAAAGAAACCCAGGAAAAGGCCAATTTAAAGCTTTTAAAAGTAGGCGAAAGGGTTAATCTCGAGCGGGCCATGAGCGCGAATGCCCGTTTCGGAGGGCATATTATTTCCGGGCACATAGATGGCGTAGGGATTGTGCGAAAGAGAATAAAAGGCTCAGATGAATTCTGGCTGCATATAGAAGCGGAGAAAAACCTGACAGCCTTTCTTGTTGATAAAGGCTCGATTGCCATTGACGGGGTAAGCCTGAGTGTTGTTGAGGTGAAGAAAAACTCCTTTTCAGTAGCGCTTATTCCGCACACACTTAAAAGTACCACCTTGGGTTTTAAACAAGAAAACAATAAAGTTAATCTAGAGGTAGACATGCTTTCAAAATATGTGTTCCGCTATTTTGAAAAGCAGAAAGACAGCAAACCGAAACTTTCAAAAGAATACCTGAAAAAAATGGGTTACATAGAATAAAAAAGCATTTCTTTAGACTGTGGGCTGTCAATTGTGGATTAATGAAATTGCTTACAGTGGAAATGGCCTCTGGAGGAGTGATTATTGACGAATCAGCGCTATCGTGTTACACTACGCTAGAAGGTGTTAAGATTTATGTAAGAGTCAGGGCGCGGCTCAGCTTGGCCAGAGCGTCCGCCTCAGGCGGAAAGTCGGTACTAAAAGATTTAACAAATTAGAGTCGGGGCGTGGCTCAGCTTGGCTAGAGCGCTTCGTTCGGGACGAAGAGGCCGGTGGTTCAAATCCACTCGCCCCGACCAAAACAAAGGTCACCATGAAAATGGTGGCCTTTTTACTTCAAAAGAGGAGGTAACAGGGAAAGAGTCTATTTATTTTTAGTGCCTTTTTGAGGTAGGGGCGATGCCTGCCCCGGAAAAAGCTTGCCCCAGCCTTCATTTTCTTTTGGCGTCAAAAGGAAACGAAGCAAAGGAAAACCGCCCCATGAAATGTACACTTATTTTCTAATGGTTTAGGTTCTCTGACTTGCCCTGATGGGCGCGCCTCCGAAAATCCATCCATGAATTACGGAGCTCAGACATCATGTCTTCGTCTGCTCACCTAAACCAAAGAAAATACAGCGCGAGATTTCAAAAGGGGAGATTTAGGAAAAAATAACAGGAGGCGTGCCCAATTATTAAGAGAGCTTTTATGGTACAAAGATATTAAAATGACGATACGAATTCCGACTTAATCTCAAATTAAGCTGCAGAGAACATGCTCTGCGCTTCCGCCACTGAATCTTTTGCGGATTTTGCCAAACAAATACATTAAGGTTCTCAAAAACATCTATATGGGCACATCCGCCCTTCAGGTAGATATTTCTCTATCCTGGTGAAATATCCAGGTTAGTTTCAGAGGTAAGGTTAAGGTAGATATCCAATGGAAGTTATATGCCATGGTGCATAATATAGGCAAAATATTCCGATACGGCCCGGATTTTGCCTAAGCAGAAGTATGCTGGGGGAAGATATTCCCTGAAAAATAGCAATAAGTTCCGGAAATTTGCTTTTAACCAGGAAAATCTCTTTGTTCTTGGGCTTTTCCTACAGATCCGTTATGCAAAAAAATTAATAATAAATTAGCAAAAATCATTTTTATATGGTAATTTTTATGATCTAACTTATTTACTAATTTGAGGTTATTAATGAAAAAAGCTTACTATTGTATTCTCATATTTAGCATATCTATAATATCGCTCTTTGCCTCTAATGTTTTTGGCATGGAGAATACTATTATTTGCGACAGTTTATCTCCAAAATTGAATTTTTCATCAAAAGATTTTGTTATTAGCTTTAATACAGCATTTGAATCATTACCAAATTCTATTGACCAATACACATATTCACATAAAGATATTAGTATTACCTTAAATATTTTTTTTCCTTTTATAGAAGCTCCCGACGCACAAACTGAATTACTAGCCGATAGTTTAATTGATACTCTTCTTCCCTCATTATCTAGTGATTCTGTTGTTTTAGATGTAGGTTCAGGAACAGGATTGCATACAGCCATAACAGGACAATTCTCAAAAACGTTTAAAAAAAGTTTTAGATTATTCTCGTTTGATAGAATCTTTGAAGCAAGCCAAACAACCAAAGCTAATGTTGATACAAACAACAAAACATATATTTTCACTGGTGATTTATTTAGCAGCTTAAACAAATTACAAGGAAAAACATCCTTAATTATTGCTAATCCTCCTATGATGCCTTCCAATTTGAACGAATTACAAAAACTAACTCCCGAAGATATAGTTAATAGATCAATTTAGTCTTAGTTGTAATAAAAGCTGATATGATTTAAAAATTAAATTACATAACGCCTATAAGGCCCCGTTGATCAAGTAAAAAAAGTTCCTCAAGCAGAAAATAATAACGGAGTTATTTAATTCTGCGACATAAAAATAGCTATCTTAGCAATAATACCTGTAAAAACAATTCTGACCCAAATTCCACCTACGCGGTGGAACAGCGGTACCCAAAACGAAAAACAACACGATTAAAAGGATACAATTATTCGCAACCAGAGTGGCACTAGGGGACATACTAAAGATTAAAAGTTTGGAGTGAGGAAACAATAGGTGACCCTTAATGTTCTTGCGGCCAAGGAAACGGAAAAAAGTATTCAAGTTGAAATAAGCGCAAAAGACTCTTCCAAGACGGAATCGTTGAAGAATTTGATAAAAGCTCTTCATGATTTCTGCGGATGTTCTTAATGTCTGGCAATGTCGGGAGGTGGGCCCGCTTCCCAACATTGCAATACTCTCTCTGAAGGGGATGATCTTTGCATTTTTATCGCATATCACGTCTTTTTATAATTGTACCCGATGTTTTTACTTCTTTATAGATTTTTATTTTTTGCTATAATATAAACATCGGAGGATAAAATAAGGGGGAGTATGTCAAAAAAATTGTTTGTAGTTACATGTGTTTTAATCATATCTTTATGGGGAACATGCGCAATCGCAAAAGTTTTCGATGAGCATAAACAGCAGGCAAAAGATAGCGAGTCTTATAAGCTTTGGAAACATGATTTTAAAGATGAAAAAATCGTAAAGTTGGAGGCATTGCCTGGAACTTTTGTCTGTGCGACTACGGTGTTTACTTCCAAAAAGCAGGCCAAAGAAGCTCCTGTTTTGCAGCTTATTGACGGTAAGAACGGTACTGTTATCTGGAGCGGTTCGGAAAACAGCGCGAGCATTGTTGCCGGAGATCCTTTTCCTGTAATAATCGAGCAGAATGAACAGGCACTTAATATTCAAGCGCTTAAGCGAAGCGGAGAAAAAGCATGGGAAGTTTCATTGCCCATGGTCAGCATATCTGCGGCAGTGGACACAAAGAAACAAGAACTGATGATCCTTTCTGCGGCCGGGAAATGGTGGCAGGCAGACAGTGTTCAGCCGGCGGTTTTTTCGATTGTCTCCTTAACTGATGGCAGTAAATTATGGCAGGCGGATCTTGGCGAAATGTCTCTGCCTAAGGTTATTCCCTCGACTGTGATGACTGCCGCGGGAAATTCTGTTTGGATGGCGGTAGGCGGTAGGGCCATACTTATTGACCGGCAGAAACAGGCAGTGGTTTTTAATGAGGAATTGCCGGATACTTTAGAGGTAGGATCAGCGCCGGTTCCGGTTTGGTACGCGGATGAAAATACCGCGGCATTGGCATTAAATAAAGGGGTATATTTTTTTGACGCGCAAAAGGGAGTTGTCTGGTCAACGCCTGTAACACAGAAAAATGCCGCGCCTAATTCTATTACAGTTACTGAGAATACAGTGGTCGCGGGATACCAGATACTGTTAAAAGAGCGTTCTAAAATGCTTGTTCTGGCTTATGAACGATCTAGTGGTAAACAGCTTTGGAATCATATTGCTCAAGATGGTGCTCTGGTGAAATGGGACAGGGTGCATGCGCCGCCGGAAGGGATTGCCGTAGGTTATGGTAAAGTGGTTGTATGTGTGCGCAATGCGCTTGTTTGGTTAGATGAGATAACTGGTGAAGAACTACAGAGGATAAAGCTTGAGGCAGCGGAATATCATTACGCGAAAAAAGTAGAACGTTGGCATGATTACGCTGTTTTTTACGGTAAATTTCATATCCGGGCGTATGATCTAAAAACAGGCCAAATGGTTTGGCGGCTGGAAGATTTCGGTTTGCCGAAAGATTTCGCTGACGCGGCGCAAAAGCTGGGGCGGGGAATTTATAAAATAGGCCGGCAGTTCGCGTCAACGCTGGATGATTTTTCTGCGCAAAGTATGCGTAGTTTGGCAAACGTAAAAGTTGCAGGGAGAACTGGCAGCGGTTATTCAGACTATATTCTTAGCCCGAGCAGCCGGGCACAGCTTATTTCCGCGGCGTAAGGAGCAGAACGCAGCAGTGCTTGGTACGATTTGAGCGGGTCGCTGTCCGCGTTTTATGATAAATCTTTGTTTGTTGATTTGATAGGTTATAATACGGATAAAGATATGTATGTTCTACCCCGGATTTTAGATACGAAGCTGATCGGGTTTTCTTCTTTGCGCTATGCCAGCGCGACATTTCTGGATTTAAAAGATGGTACATGCCAGGAAAAACTGACTTTGCGTGCCGGCCATCCGGGAGGATTTACAGCAATGTGTATTGATGCCGAAACCGGCATGGTTTATTTTACACATCACGCGGTAGCGCCAATATGTAAAAAGAATAGGACGTTAGAAGCCTATAAGATTCCGTAATATAATGAACAATAGGGGTATCCTGTCGAAATTAGAAACTAATTTTTTGGCGCATCTTTGAGGGAAGGGGGCTGTGCTCCACCATGGCGGACAGGCTGCCCATTAGACCCCAGCCCATATTTCGCTAAAGGGCAGAAATACAGAAAAAGCGCCTAAGTGTATATTAATTGTTATATTTAGAAAATAATTATATGGAAAAATTAAAGATAAATAATTTTAATCAATGTACTCAATGCGGAAAATGCTGCACAACCCCTTGCGACCTGATGAATTGAGAGGTTCAAGTCCGGTTCTGTGAGAAACTGAGGGGGAAGCTCCCTTGGTTTACTCGACAGATTAAGAAAATAATGCAATATGATCTCCCTGCCCTGTTCTTTAAATGGCCCCGTCATAAACACTTCAATTTAACCCCAATACTATAACTCAAAACTAATTTGCAAAATAAGTAAATATAATGTATATTATTAATTTGCTAACATATTGTTATTGCTGGAGATGTCTTGCATGAGAAAGACTTATATGTATTTTTGTATTTTTGCTCAAATCATACTTGGAGCATCCGCCGGACTATGTCAAGAGCAAGCTCATTCACCATACAGTAATTCAAATTTATCCCCTCAAATCACATTGCAAAACAATCTACTCCATGACATATTTATTACCTATAAGATAGCTCCTTTGTCTAGTGCTCACACCATACAGCGCATTGAAACTCTAAAACCAGAACAAGACACTAGTTGGATAGATATTGAGGAGATCACCTTTCCATTAAAAGTTATAATTAGCTCTACACGAGAATCTTTAATTACTTTTGAAATGATCGAGGAAAAAAGATTTTTAGGGGAAAAAGCGGAAAAGAAAATTTCCACTATAAATCATTTAGATCAAAACCACCGCTCAAGAATTAGCGGTACCGGGATATTAGGCATAGGGCACCGGTTTATAAAAGATTCCATTGAAGATGATGAGTTTGCCACAATAGAGATACAAAAGGCAAGTAATTATCTTAAAATTAAAAATAGCGGAACAATGGATTTAAATATTATATTTGAATCAAACAGAGATAATACTGGCAAACTTACTACCTTTTCTTCGTCCCAAATTAAGTTTATTATTCATCAGCTAAACACAAACTATTCCTGTAATTCCATTCAATGCAATATAATAAAACTATATCTGCTAGGAAATATTTCCAGGGAGAAAGCTATTAATTTCCTAAGTTCATTTCAATCAAAGAATGAAAAAGAACATATAAATTGGGCAAAAGTAATTTGCGCCCTGCCGCTTACTACTAAACATCAAATCAACATTACTCTGGCTGAGAAGATGATCGAAAAAATTTGGGACTACTATAAGCATTTTGGTACATACAACAAAAATGAATATATTGATGAAATTTTGGAGCTATTGTTAATTACCGAAATGCCTGCAGATAGATTCCTGCTAGTAAAGAAGGCTTACGAACCTACTCTATCTAACCTAATTGAAATTCTTAAAGTAACAAATGATTATTGCTCTGGAAAAGAAATAGCCGATGTAGATATCAACAGCTGGACAGCTTCTGATTTTTTAGAAGGAATAAGCGTTATGGGATATAAGCTTGATTGGATGAAAGTAAGAATATTGTCAAAATTTCTACTTCGTAAAACGACCTTTAAAGAACTAACTGCAGATCCTCTAAATGCAGGGATATTGGGATTGCTAGAGAAAACTGTTTATCCTGATACAGATATCAATCCTTGGAAAAAGAGTGTTATGAAAATCAGTGAAGATAATATACAAGATATTGATCTGCTGGCAAAGATATGCTTTATTATGTTCGAGGCAGACCGCAAAAATATTCATCTGCAACAATATGCAGTCATTCAAATTGCTATGCATCTTAGCAGCATAATAGAAATACCTCAGGCATTATACCCATTAGCTATGGCAGCTATCGAAAAAGATAGGGCAGACTCTTATCCTTCGATTACCAAAGAACAGGTTGAAGTATATCGTAAAAACATAAAAAGCATTATCGAAGACGCGAAAGTACTTGCTGGTTACAAAGCCCCTAAATTAAAAATACAAAAATCTGCAATTGACTCACAGAAACAATCCACATTCAATCACAATATAAAAAACATTGAACAATCAATATGAACACAATACTTTCATTGTTTTATCAATCCTTGTAACTAAAAAGAGCACTAAGGGACATACGTAAGGATTAAAAGTTTATTTTTTACCCGCTTAGCTTTTTCCCTTTTTTGTCGACAAATTACCCCTACAATAGTAAAATAAATCTAACAAGGCATCCAGCTAATTTTATTCCGCGGCAAAGCCGCTCCATAAAACGAAAACAGAGGGGTCAGCCTGTCGAATATCGAATTATTTTATTAAAAACAAAGAAATAACAAAACTGTCAGAAGGTAGTAGAATAGCATTGTCCCGCCCTCCCAACTTTAAAATTTCCATTGACAAACAAAATAGCTTATAACAAAGCTCATAGCTGCAAAAAATAAAAGAGTTAAAAACAGGTTGTTGAACGGAAAAATTTAAACTATAATATGGAAAATAGCAATAATTTTCGAAAGTTTACTTTTAACCAGGAAAACCCCTTTAATGGGACATAGATAAGATAGATACAAGTTTTCTGCCTACTTGACACGATATTAGTTTTAACATATTATTAACCGGCTTATCCTATATGGGATAAGCATTATAGCAGGGGGGATTATGAAAAGAGTGTTTTTGGGCTTATTAGTGATAATGGTTATGAGCTTTTCTAATTATGCTTTTGCCGCTCCCATAGATTTACCGCTTGGGATAAAAAATTCTGAAGACTGCGAAGAGATCGCCGGAGGTTTATCAATATCTGTTGAGAATGAGTTTATTTTAAAACAGAAATTAAAAGACAGTGATAGTGAGATTGATAAGGCAGATTTTCATTCAGTAAAATTTATCAGGTCATTCAGTCCAGGGTTTATTCCGGAAAGTAATTGTTATCTGACGTTAGGGCAGGCCCAGGATTTAAGATATAGAGCAAATCTTTCAGGTTCTGATGTGGAATTTAATTTAGAAAACGGAATTCTCTGGGGGATAGGGATAAATATGATAGTAAGCGGTTTGGAAGATTCTAATGAATTGGCAAAAATATTTTTACTTATTGATAAAGCAGTCAATACTTTCTTAGGAGGGTCTGAAGATGCCGGCATAAAAATTTTTGTTGATGCTAAATACAGAAGGTTAATGGACCTTGATTATAAATCAGTAACTATAAACGGGGTCAGTTACACCGGCGATGAAGTGTTGAGGATGACTAAAAAAAAGTGGTATGAAACGCAGGTGAGCTTAGGACTGAGTAAAAATTTGGGAGTTTTTGTTCCTTATGCAGGAATAAAATGTGCATATATTAAAACCTCCACGGGAGCTACTATCGGTTCTACGGCATACAATCTTATTGATACGGGTGCTGATAAAAATGTTGGGTTGTTTTTAGGGTGTTCACTTTTGCCTTCTGAAAGATTATATTTTGATTTAGAAGGATGCTTTTTAAATGAGAACGCGGTAACTTTTCAAGCTGGTTATAGATTTTAATCCATTGGGGATTAAAGATGGTAAGTATAATCCTATACCTCAAACTAATAAAAGTGTTAAAATGAGAAGGGAAAACGGAGTTGTTCCTAATCCTAAATTATTGGCAGATATGGTCAAGGAATATGCTAAGATGCATGGTTTTAGCATTGATCAGTTTGCGGCAAAAATCTTCTTGAGTAGTAAGAGCTTAAAAGAAATATTAGGGAAAAAACATAAGTTAATCAAAGTGATGACAGCGCAAAAAATTGCTATAGGACTGGGCATTAATGCTGAAAATTTTACTGAATTATTATTTCAGGCACAGGCTGTTGAGCAGAGCATTTAAAATTGCTTTATGCTAAATAAAAAGGTTCTTTTTAAAGCTGCTGTGTTCTCCGCCTGATTTGCTTCGCAAATCAAAACGGCTGGGGCTGCGAAAATCGCCTATAACCGGCGATAAAAGTCATTGCCGAAGGCGATTTTCTTGATGCTGTTTTGCGTGAATTTTGAGCTTAATCTCTTGACCTTATAAGTCTTAGGATGTAGAATAAGTATAATTAATTTAATGCTTAAACATGGAGAAAAATAAATGAGCGAGGAAAGAGAAAGTCTTAAAGTTTCAGGTGAAGCAACTTATATGGTTGAAGGCAGTATTTCTCCGCCGGTTTCTGTGATGCTGAGTGAAATCGGAGTTAATGGGATCAAATTTGTTACCACAGAAAAACTACAGAATAACCTTGTTCTTGATATGATGATAAAAGTATCTGATGATTCAGACCCGATCCCGGCAAAAGGTAAGGTTGTTTGGCAGGGACAAGGCTTATCTAGGTTTTTGCTTGATACTAATATAGAATTTACGCGTATTGACCCCAAGGGCAAGAGTAGAATAGCCAGCTTTATTAACGACTCTGTAAAGAACATTAAAGCCGGTAGATTAAATGTTCGCTGTCCTATGACTGTAGAAACAACCTACAGGCTGTTTGTTACTCCTTATGTTCAGAAGAGATGCGAGAGTGGAGATATCGGACTAGAAGGCATGAGGCTATTGGTTGAAGAGAATATTGAAGTAGGCAGCGATATGAAAATAAGATTTGATTTGCCTCACGGATGGGGGGTAGTTACAGTTAGCGCTACTGTTGCTTGGAAGGGTAAACCTATGGATAGGATTATTCCGATAGGTGTGAAATTTATTGATATTCAAAATGAGGCTAAAAAAAGAATACTTCATTATATAGATTATACGTTATCTCAGCAATCCGGCTAGAATAATCTGAATTTAATAGATCTGCCTTTTTTGAAATATTGAATAATTTTAGGACTTGTAAATATTATGTTGGGAAGAAGGTCACGGATAAGTTTATCTATATCAGGGGAGGCGACTTATAAAATAATCGGCTTTCCGTTGTCGCATGTAGATGTTATAGTTAGAGAAATAAGTAAAAACGGGCTGAAATTCGTTACTTCTAATGCAATCGAACAGGGCACTTTGATAGAGCTTAGCATTAAGCTAACCAGCATATCTGAGCCGATACAAGCTGTTGCAAAGGTGCTCTGGCAAAGAAAGCTCTCATCACGGTTCCTTCTTGATACCTGTGTTAAATTTATTGAGATCAATGACAAGAATTCTAACAAGCTGGTTAGGTATATCTATGAATACGCTGCTTCATCTGTTATCAGCAGAGAATATGTGCGCTGCTCATTAATAACGGAGGTAAATTTCTTTGATCTTAATGCTGAGAATATCAAAGGTAAATGCTTAAGCGCCGATATTGGCGTAAAGGGAATGAAACTGCTTGTGCAGGATATGCTTGATGTAGGAAGAGAACTTATGTTGAATTTTAATTTACTTGACGGTAATCCGGAACCCTTAAACCTGAATGGCAAGGTAGCTTGGGCCAGAAAAGGGGCAAATAATGTTTTGGGAGTGTGTTTTAAAAAGCTGTCTGAGAGCGACCTCAATAGAATAGTTAGATATGTTGAAGCGAAATTATCTCAAAAAAGTTGAAACTGTTGACTTCTCAGAATATAAATAGTAAGATTGTATACCGTAATGGATTGAAATCAAAGTAATTATGGAAGCCATGGATGGGAGGGAATGCCCCTCTTTTTTATTTTATTTATAAGAAAAAAGCAATATTATTATGGAGGAGACAACAATGCATGAGAATACAAGTGAAATAACCGATATAATTTTAAATGCCAAAGAAAGGGCAATTAAGGAAACCAGCCGCGAGCCTGAACCTGAGCTTACCAAGCCAATAAACTGGCCTGTTGAATGTGTGGTTGGCCCAGGGCTTGAAGGCGCGATCGCCTGCGAGACAAGGATCGGATATGTTAACGGATCAAAAGGGTGGCTGATCTATCGCGGGTATAATATTTTTGATTTATGCGCTTACGCGACTTTTGAAGAAGTAAGCTATCTGCTTATGTATGGATACCTGCCTTCAAATACACAGTTGGCAGCATTTAAGAAAAAGCTTGTTGAATACCGCTCTACGCATCAGACAAAAAGATTGCTGATGAGTTTTCCTATTGAAAAAATGAAGCCCATGGCGGCATTGCGCCTTGGGACAAACCTGATGCGCCAGGAATTTACTGATGTTGACAGTGATAATTACTTATCTAATGTGGTAAGGATAATCGCGGCTGATGAGGATTCAATCCCCATGGAAACAAAACCCAGGGGAGAAGAGCACGCTATTTATGAGTTCAAGCGCCAGCAGAGAGAGCATATGATTAAAGAAGATCTTAAGCATGCTACAGGATTTGAATCTTGTTTTCACTTGCTTTCAGGAGTAGCATCTCTAACCGGTGCTATTGCCCGGCTGCGCTGCGGTAAAATGCCGGTAGAGCATGACCCTGATCTTAGCTTTGCGGGAAACCTTATCTTTACTATGACAGGTAAAAAACCTACGGCAATAGAAGAAAGGATTATGGATGTATCTTTGATCCTGCATGCGGATCACGGCATGAATGCAAGTACATTTGCAGCTATGGTTGTGGCTTCAACATTGTCGGATGTCTACCTTTCCGTGGGAGCAGGTATCGCGGCATTACAGGGGCCGCTGCATGGAGGCGCTAACGAAAGAGTCATTGAAATGCTGCAGGAAATAGGCAATGAAGAAAATGTACCTGCATGGTTTGAGAAAAAACACGTTAAAAAGGAGAAGATAATGGGTTTTGGGCACAGGGTTTATAAATCTTATGACCCGCGAGCCCTTGTTTTGGGGCCCCTGGCTAAATATATGACCAAAGAGAACAAAGAAAGTAAACGTTTATATAAAATCGCAAAAGCCTTGGAAAAAGAAGTAGTAAAGACATTAGGGGCTCAGAAGAGGATCTTTCCTAATGTTGATTTTTACTCTGGCATTGTATATTCAAGCATGGGGATAGAGGCGGATTTCTTCACGCCGCTTTTTGCCGTGAGCCGGGTTGCCGGATGGACAGCGCGTGTGCAGGAATACCTGCGTAATAACCGAATTTTCAGGCCGCGTGCCATGTACGTTGGGCCGTATGACAAAGAGTTCACCTTTATCGAAAATCGGGGCCGCAACATTAAAACTTAAATTTTTCAAATTTAAAGGGCAAATCATGAAAAGCTTTACTGAGCAGCTTTGGTTTGAAACGCCTACAAGGCGGGCTTATATAAACATTACTCCCGAGGTTGAGACAGTTCTTAAAAAGAGCGGCATAAAAGAAGGATTATGCCTTGTAAATGCCATGCATATTACCGCAAGTGTATTTATAAATGATGATGAGAGGGGATTGCATCATGATTTTGATAAATGGCTTGAGAAACTGGCCCCATACCAGCCTACTTCCCAGTATCGGCATAATAACGGAGAAGATAACGCGGATGCCCATTTAAAACGCAGTGTAATGGGCAGAGAGGCCGTAGTTGCTGTCACAAAAGGTAAATTTGATTTCGGCCCCTGGGAGCAGATTTTTTACGGTGAATTTGACGGAAAAAGAAAAAAAAGAGTGCTGGTTAAAATAATTGGAGAATAGCCGGTTTAGTGTGTAGATTTAGTACAAATGAAAAGGAGGGAATAATATGTTTAAGAATAAAATTTTTTTATTATCAGCAGTATTTATTCTAACAGCGTTTCTTTGCGGATGCGGGGCAAGGTCAGTAAAAAGATTGGAAACGGAAAAAGTTGTGGATATCAGCGGCCGCTGGAATGATACGGATTCACGCCTGGTTTCAGAGGAAATGATCAAGGATTGCCTGGCGCGGCCATGGATAAATAAGTTTGATGAAAAAAACAAAAAGGAGCCTGTGGTTATTGTCGGAACGATAGTAAATCGCAGCCATGAGCATATAGATTCCCAATTATTTACTAAAGACCTGGAAAAAGCGTTTATTAATTCCGCGCAGGTCAAGATTGTCGCTTCAAAGCAAGAGCGGGAGGAAGTCAGGGAAGAACGCACAGCGCAGCAGGAAGGGCTTACCGATGAGCAAACTATAAAAGAATTCGGTAAGGAGACCGGCGCGGACTTCATGCTCGAGGGAAGCATAAATTCCGTTAAGGATGAAATAAAAGGTAAGTATGTGATTTTATATCAGGTGAACCTGGAGCTTATTGATCTTACTAATAACCAGAAAACATGGATCGGACAGCGCAAGATAAAAAAATATGTTAAAAAAAGTAAGTTTTCTTTATAAAATCCAAACACGGATAAAAAAAAATATGCCGAAAAAAAAGATCAAACTAAGAAATAAAATGTTTATACGGGCGATAGAGCTTCTATCGCTCGTATTTTTAACAACATCATGCGCCTCTTTTCCAAAAAGCCAGCCTCAAATAGAGGCGCTGCTTATAAGTAATAATTATGAACAAGCGCTGCAGATTCTCACTCAGGGTAAAAACGCCTACGGGACAAATAACGAATTGTTATATTTGCTTGATAAGGGGTTCCTGGAGCATTTAAACAGCGATTACAGCCAAAGCATTGAAACCCTTGCCAAGGCGCAAATGAAGTTCGATGAGCTTTACACAGAGTCCATAGGCAAGATCGCGGCTACATGGGTATTTAATGATTATTCGGCTGCTTATCACGGGGAGGATTTTGAGCATGTGTTTATAAATGTTTTTCAGGCGTTGAACTACATAATGCTTGGGAAGTATGAGGATGCAATAGTTGAGGCTCGGGATGTTGACTCGAAACTAAACGCGATTAATACCCAATATAAGGCAGATCAAAAGAATGTTTATAAGGAAGACGCGTTTATCCGTATGCTTATGGGTATCCTTTATGAGGCCGGCAATTCGCGTGAGGATATAAATGACGCTTATATTTCATATGCAAAAGCCGCGGAAATTTATGAGGAGGATTACAATAAAAATTACGGCTTAACAGCCCCTGAGATACTAAAAGAGAATATTTTAACTACAGCCAGGGAAATGGGCAGGAGGGAGTTCAATAAGGCAAAGGAAAATTATGCTGATACTCAGCTGATAACCTTGCAGGAAAAGAGAAAAACGTCCGAGGTCTATCTTATCCATTATAACGGTATTTCGCCTGTTAAAATTGAGGATTCCGTAACTATCCCGACGCTTGAGGGCAATATCGTAAAGGTTGCTTTTCCAAA
>JAKLQT010000041.1 GCA_022013205.1 Candidatus Omnitrophota bacterium
AGCAATAGTTACAAAAGGTTATGGCTCATAGTTAAAACTCGTCTTCGGTTACCGGTAGCGATGCGCGTTTCGTCTTACGGTTACGGCTATCGTCAAAAAACAAACAGGCTTAATCTACGCGTTTTTCGGCTTTGGCCGTTTAACGTTGCCTTTTTCTACGGGGGCGATACGGGCTGCGACAGTCACTGTAATTTTAAAGTAAGTCCTTTTGAGCACGCTGAATCTGGCGTTTGATCTGCATAAAGTTTGGTCTCTGTTCTTTAATAAGCCCCCTAGCCAGATACGTTTTCCAGTTCATTCGATTTTACCTTTTATCAGAATAATTCTTTCGGACAGGATTTCTGTCAAAAACGGGTCCTTTTCCGCGAGTTTTCTGGAAAATTCCGTCATGGAATACATTTTATAGTTGATTTCACGTCCCACTTTCTTTTCCGCTTCACTTAATCGATTCATCAACGCATCTTCTGCCTTGAGATCGCTTAAGACAACCAGCAAATCGACATCCGAATCCACCCTCATTTTCCCACTAGGATAACTTCCATAAATTAAAGCAATTCTGATCTCCTTAATGTGTTTGACAATTTCGCGTACCAGGCCCTCAATCCCGTAGCTTTTCTTGATAATCGACTTCACTTCCTCGAAAAAGGGATGAGCGCAGTTGACGCGAAGCAGTCGCTGATTCCCCTGTCGGCGGCTTGATATAATCCCTTCTTTTTCTAACGAGTTCAATCCTTTTTGAAATACCCCGGGATGTCTTCCCAGAATTTGTCCCAATTGGCTGAAATAAAATTCTTTTTGGGGATTTTCAATAAGAATCGCCAGTATTTGACTTTGAAGTTCGGTAAACATTTATGCCTCCCGCATAATATCTTATTCTAAAAGCATAAGTTTGTCAAGAAGAGTAGGGGTTCATAAAAGTATAAAAGTTTGCTATTGATGGACGTCAACTATTATTCCCCTTCCCTTTTGCCTTACAATCTTAACCGCTTCAATTATTTCCAATTTTATAGATGAACACTGATATATTAGCGCATGAAAAGCATGCTAGCTCTTAGCTCCCTCCATAATGCTTGGCGGGCAGGCGCTTCACTCACTAAGACAAAGGACGAAAAAGCGTAAAGCATTAGAAGCAGCGGATAGCGGTTAGGAAAAAGGCCTAATTCCTAACTCCTAAACAGCATTATGAGCTATGCCAGCCGCCGTTCTTTACTTTTATTTAAATAACATTTACAGCATATAAAGGCCTAATTGATATATTGTCAAACTCTGTAAAATTCTCTAACGATAATCTAATCCCATATTCAGACTTATGCTGTTCTAAAAAAACCCTCATACTTTTCATTTTACCGGTTTTTCCTGACTTAACCTCAACAGGAATTATTTTATTCTCTCTTTGAATAAGGTAATCTACCTCAGAGGATGTTCCTTTTCTTTCATTATGCCAGTAAAAAAGCTGTCCTCTAATCCTATTATCCATCGATTTAATAAATTCATTACCAACAAAAACTTCTGCAATAGCGCCTTTATTTATCATATCTATATCTTCGGCGACAAGAATATCAGCATTATTTAAATTCAATATACGAAAATGCATGCCTGTATCAAATAATATAACTTTATATTTATTACTCTTTATTTCAGCACCTAATGGTACGCCATGACCGGCTGTATGGTATATCTTATATGCTAATCCAGCCTGTATTAAAAGGTCTAAAGCCTGCTTTACTGCCCTGTGATTATACGCCCTATCTACGTTAGAATACTTAAACTTATGCCCGGATTGAACAGCAATGGATTTGAAGACTTCATCTAATATCTGAATATCCGCCCGCTTTTTATATTTAGCAAAATCATCCCTAAAGGACTCAAGTAAATCTCCTAGCTTTTGCTGGCAATTTAGGATATTTTTAGAACGCACATACTCACCAACTATTTCAGGCAATCCGCCTATAAGATGAAATATTTTCAGATGATTAATTATTTTATCATGAAAAACAGGGTCCACAGCCTTGCTATTTTTCATATCTATAAGGGCATTCTGTCCTAAAGCGGTTAAATACTCATCAAAAGACATGGGATACATAAAAAGTGACTGTATTCGTCCCACACCATAAGAAGGCAGTTTTGATATAGTCATTTCCAGCAATGAACCGGCAGCAGCAATATGTAAATCAGGCATCTTTTCATAAAAAAACCGCAAGGAACTTAACGCGTTTGGGCATGCTTGTATTTCATCAAAGAATAACAGTGTCTGCCCAGGAACAATTGGTATAGAAAAATACGCTGACAATCTTTCAGATAAATAAAAAGGATCTAAAGAACCTTCAAAGATTTTTTTAACAGCTCTATCCTCTTCAAAATTTACTTCTAAAAAATATTTAAAAGACTGCCCCAATATCCTAATAGAAAATGTCTTGCCCACCTGCCTTGCACCTCGCAAAAGCAAGGCTTTTCGTTGTTCACTTTCTTTCCATTCGATTAAACTATGTTCAATATTTCTTTTCATCATAAACCAAGCATAACATAAAATTACAGAAAAATCAATGATAAATCAATATATTCCTACATAAAAATCAACCATAGAACAATGAACTACGTTAACAGAAAGTACCCGAAGTCCGATGGACACAATTTTAAGTAAAAAGTTAAAAGGTAAAAGTAAAAAGAAACGAAATTAGTTACGAGTGATAAAATTAAAAGCCAAAGTCCGAAGGAAGAAAATCTCCCTATTTTAACAATCTTTAGGTTTACCACATATTTTATGTTCATGCAAGCACGTAACAGCAATAGTTATAAAAGGTTATGGCTCATAGTAAAAGCAAAAGCTGTTACATACTGCAAAGCTATAAGCTGCAAACCCAAAACTCGTCTTCGGTTGCGGTTGCGCCCATTCGACTACGCTCAGGATGTCCTAAAATCAAAGGACGATGCCCCCTCCACATATCTTTTTTCAATAATTTTAACCTATTCTCAACTACTCCCCAAACTTTCTCTACATCAACTCCCATATAATCATGAATAAGAATATCTCTCATCCCCGCGATTTTTTTCCAGTCAACTTCAGGATAAGAACTTCTAATCTTTACCGGAATATGCTTAACCGCTTCCCCGATTATTTCTAAATTCCTTATTACCGCATCCTGAGCCATTTTGTGATGTAAAAATCTATTTTTATCCAAGCCTTTTTTATAATTTTCTATATTTTTGATACAATCCAGCACATGTTTAAGATATATACATGGTTCTTTCTTCATAATGCCACCGCCTGTTTTATCACGCTATCTTTGAAATATTTACTTAGCCCGCCCCGGGTAACAACATCCACTTTTTTCTTAAGTAATTTTTCCAATTCCATTTTTAGACCAACCTGATCCAAAAGGTCAGCTCCACTTTCAAAATCCACAAGCAAATCGATATCACTATTTTTTGTATTTTTACCGTTTGCATAGGAACCAAATAAGGCGGTTTTTTTTACTTTATAGTTTTTTAAGATTTCCTTACATTTCTGGCTTCTGATAATATCCGATATTCTTTTTTTTGTATCCATAATTATCTCCTGTCTGAGGTCTAAACTCGTCTTCGGTTACCGGTGGCGATGCCCAATGTCATAGTAACAAGGGACAAAAAACACTAAGTCATCCCCCACTGATTTTAAACGTAATCCGCCAAAAAATTTTCTCCATACAAAGGTGCTTTAAGAATCAAATCTATTTCATCCTCTTTAAACAAAAACGGCTTAACCTGAAAAGCAAGTTGTTTTAACTCTTTTTCATTCATACTTTTTAAATAAGACAAAATAGTATCTTTAACCGGAAGACTAATATTGTTTGCCTTTAAGACATTTTCATTGAAAGGAAATTTTCTTTTCAGCATAAACAGGGTATCGTAAATATCACGGCCTCTTTTACGATTAAAAAGAGCGCAAAGCTTTTCAGAAAGCAAATTACCTTTACTCATTAAAATAGCGGTGAAATTATACCCGTACATACTTAGCACTTTAGATTCAGTAATAAGTTCCCAATTGGGTTTATTAATCTCTACTTTGATCATTAAATTCATTCCGCGCTTATCAGAAATACTATATTTTTCTATAACATCATAAAAAATTAAATTGGCCGTAAAAAGGTTATTACGTTTTGCGCAGGAAAGTGTTACAGAAAATCCTTCTTTGGATATATCTTCTTTAACTATTTCCAGAATATCCTCAAATTCCTGGTATCCCAAGCCTGATGTATTAAAATCGAGATCTTCTGAGAATCGGGGCATTCTATAAAAATATCTCATCGCGGTTCCGCCCATAAAAAAGAAATGCCTGCCGAATTTACGATTATAAATTGAACTTAAGGCCATAATTTGTAAATATTCTCTTACAATCGCTCTTTTCTTAATAACCGGAAGAGCATTGCTCTTTGCTTCTTCTAAAAGGTATTCCAT
>JAKLQT010000042.1 GCA_022013205.1 Candidatus Omnitrophota bacterium
ATTTGCTGATTTTTTCTTCGCTCCATAGCGCACCTCCTTTGGTTGAGCTTGCACTATGGTAACATCTTCTGCGAATAGAGGGAAGATGGGGCTCTAAGGACGCTTACTTCTATTCTACTAAAAACAATAAATAAAAATAACGCAATCAGGTTTCCTCTAATCAAGCCCAATATCAATTTTTTAAACACACTTACTACAGTCTTTCGTTCAACATTTATTAATCTTAATAGTACCGTCCAAATCAATCCAAAAATTAATATCCATCCCCCAATATTAACTAAATAATATTTATAGTTAAACATGACATTAGATAAATTTTCAAAATCCAAACCTAACAGTTTACTTGGCCAAAATGCAAGATAAAAAACAGTTTAAGTAAGAAAATCAATTTGCCCTGCGCCAAACTGCCCAAAGTAAGAAAAAATAAAAACTACAGAACACCAAAGTACAAATAAAATAAAAAATATTAATCCATAAATCATAATAATTTTCCTTCTTTTAAAATCTTGTCCAAGGATTTATTCCAGAACCAAAAAACCAAATTTCAATATCGGAAATATCATCATAACCATACTTCTTCTTTACCCAAGCCAAGCATTGTGACAATTCTTTATCACACATAATTTTGCATTCATTTCTCGCTTTTTTATCACATTCCTTGGTGCATCCAGCATAACAGGTATCATGTCTCCAGTAACACTCATCTCTTACATCAATAGGAGCCGCTAACTTTTGTTTTTCCTCGCTCGTTAAATCTTCCAAAGAAACATTTTGTCCGCCACTCCACCCTGGACCACCCCAATTTCCATACCAGGGAACCAACCCTTCCGGATCCAACCAATTAACCGGTCCATTCCCTACATACCCATAAAGATTAATGCCCCCAGCTATGCCAATCGGATCCCTGGAAATGAACCGCCCCGTGTTGGCATCGTACCATCTAGCCCGGTTTATCTGGCATAGATAGTATCCGCAAAAAGAGGCCTAACTGCCGCTGCCCGCGCGGCTTCAAAGAACAATAATATTTTTCTATTAACTCATAAACACTTCTACAGGAAGTGATTTAAGTGCATGCTTAGGATTGGCTAAAAAATTTAATTTCTCAAAGCCTATTACCTTGCCCCGTCTATCCTTTGCTAAAATTACTTCTTCTCCGGTTTCTTCTGAGATATGTTCTTTTTTAGGATCATCGAACCATACATTTAACGTATTGCCTTTTGAATCATAATACACCCTTACTTTTTCCATCTAATTTCTCCCTCTTTGATCTTTTTCGTATAATAGCTCGTAATTATAAACCCTTGTCTCTTATAACTGATATTAGTAACTACACATAAAAATTTACTTCCGTATTTTCGATAAAACAAATAAACAAAGCCGAAGTTTTCAAAGCATGCGGGATAAAAAAACGCAACGCGTTTTTCACTTAAGCTTATCTAAATAAATCCTGAGACGCTTCATTAGACTTTCACGTACTTCTGCATAAACATTAGGATTTAATTCTAAGTGAATTAAAAATTTGCGCATTGGCTCAATAGCTTCTTTTCTGTCAAAATTAGATAAAACCTCACTTATATAAAAATAAATTTTCCCATTCTTGAACATTGTTTCTTTATTATCAAGCAGTTCTATCAGGGCATTTAAAGCTTGTTCAGAATTCTCTGCCTGCGGTAAAGCAAAAATTATTTCTTTTTTTATTTTTAAATTAATATCCGTTTTAAGAAAAAATACCAATAAATCAATTTCTTCTTTGTTTAACAATCTTTTCTTAGCTGTTTTTAAAGTCCTTACAATTAAGAACTCTCTATTTTTATAATCAGTTCTAACATTAACTGCGTTTTCATGCATTAACTTATTTGCTTTATACAAAGCGTACATTTGAAAAACAGGCGCAACTAAACTAACAACTAAAACAAAAACAAATAATCTTATTTTTTCTTTTGTATCTGTTTCTTGCGATAGTTTTTTAGACGGGAGCTTAATTATATTAAAATATGCTACTTCTATACCACATAACCATATCCCCCAGGCAAGAACACGGCCATCACAAAATGGATAAAATTTATTAACATAAAAAAGCACTATAAACATACCCCAAACACACATCAAATGCATCAACAACCGAAATTTTGTGATATTATTATTACTTTTTACCGTTTTATTATAAATATAAAACGAATATACTATCACCAAAAACATCACTAAAAACATTATCCTCTCCATTCCATAAGATTAATCACAACAATTATCCAAAATAGGTTGACAGCCTTCTAAAAGGCTCTGATACCAATCTAAGCAAGATTTAATGCAAATCAACTCAGCTATAGCAAAAGCACTTGTACAAGCTTTCCAGCAAATTTTGCATGAAATCTTATTAACGCCGCAAATGAAACCACAAGTTATACTACAAACAAAATATCTTTTTCCCGCCCAAACCCCACAATCATTCACTAAGCATTTAGCTAAATGTATACCTGCTTGCGCCACGCAACCTTGATAACGCTTTAAACATTCCGCTGTATACATCCCCTTTAATCCTTTAGGGTCACTCTTATTTACAGGATTTTCTTCAACATACCCATACAAATTAATCCCGCCTCTTATCCCAATCGGATCCCTGCTTATGAACCTGCCCGTGTTGGCATCATACCACCTAGCCCGGTTTATCTGGCATAGATTGTGTCCGAAAAAATAGGCTTAACTGCCGCTACCCGCGCGACTTCAAAGAACAGCTTACTTTTTTATTATATACCTTTTTTCCTTAAAAAAGCAACTTTATCAGCTC
>JAKLQT010000010.1 GCA_022013205.1 Candidatus Omnitrophota bacterium
TGCCTGTCCCGCTGCATTTAAAGCGGGAAAAGCCGAGGTTTTCAAAGCATGCGGGACAAACAATTCTCCTACTCAAATATCATTTTTAAAATCTTTTCAAATTTACCGGCGATAATCTCCGTTGCCGCTTTTATATTCTGACTCTGAACATCAAGACAATGCACATAAATATACCCTCTGTCCGCGTCGATATCCACCGTACTTGCCCCTGGAGAAAAGGTTATTGAATTAGCCAGCAGGGCCAGGCCGATCTCACTTTTTATTTTTGTCCTAATTTTAAGAATTCCCGGGGACAAGGGAAGACTTATCAAAGACACCCGATAAACAATATCAAAATTAGCTTTTATCACTTCAACTACAAACACCAGAAGATAATATCCAATCCATACATAGCGTTTTGCGTGCGCGGCAATATGCGGCCTGTGTACAAAAATATTCCCGCTCACCATAGCCGCGCTCATACTTGCTATAACGCCCGTCCAAAACCAGCAGCCGTCAACCGGCCAGTTCAAACCAAGCCAGATAAGCATACAAAAAATAAATAATACTATCCTGCTCTTCATCTTACTTCCTATTTAGTGTAATTACCTTATAGAGAAATCATACTAACGGCAGGCTCAAGAAACGCTTCCCTCGCACTGCTAAGCCACAAGATACCGCTGCTAAGAGAAAAAACCATAAGAATTATCATACAAAGCCGCATTAAAAAAGGAGCCTCTGTAAGTGCAGCATCTTTGCTTTTTCTTTCCTTTCGAAACATTCCGGCCTGGACTTTAATAAAGGACACCGCATTAAGTATAAGCACAAGCCCTATAAGCAGGCAGATTCCTTTATATCCCGCGATCCATGCAGCGGTAATAATAATCATTTTACTCCAAAATCCGTTAAACGGCGGGATCCCGGCCACTGACATGGAGCCGATAACAGATGCCGCTGTAGTAAGCGGCATACTTTTAAAAGCCCTGTCCATGTTTTTTAGATCAATACTCTTTTCTTTAAAATCCATAGCGCCTGCACCTGCACACAGCAGAGACGATGAAATAGCATGGCTAATTATATGCAAAAGCGCGCCGGCAATTCCCAGTGCTGAACCGATACCAATACCGAAGGCCACAAATCCAAGCTCACTAATGCAGTTGCAGCCAATAATCCTTTTTAGATTTCTTTCCCTTAAGGAAAGGACAACTCCCAGGAGCATAGAAAGAATTCCCATTATCATCATTAGCGATAAAACCCTTGGGGTTATACCGATCATATTGAAAAATATTCTAAGCATCGGGTATATGCCTAAAACCGGCATAATAAGCGCGCAAAGCATAATCGTTACAGGAGCCGGCGCATTAGAATGCGCATCCACAACCCAGAAATGAAACGGTACCAAACCCGCTTTTAAGGCAAACCCTGTTAAAAATAAGCCGCTAATAAAAATTACAACGATATTGTTATTTAAGAGTATGTTCCCGGCCTGGTTTCTAATGCCAAGCCGTACAGCAAAATCAACAATGGAAAGGGTTGACAAATAATTATAGCTTACGGCGATACCCAAAAGGATAAGCGCAGATGAGAGCATACCCATGCGCATATAGCCAAATACGCCAAAAAGAGCTCCCTTACGGAGGCTTATACTCGCAAGTGAGTAACTTGCTACAGCGGAAATTTCAAGAAATACATAGAGCGTGAATATATCCCCTGCCAGGACAACGCCGCTTATACCCGATATAAGCAGTAAAAATAGCACATAATATTTCCAATTTTCTGTAAATTTACGCGTATACGCATTTGAGTAGATAAGGCAAAGCAATGAAATAAAATACACTACGCCAAGCATAAAAACAGCCAGGCTGTCTGCCACCAGATTAATTCCCTCAGGTATTGACCAGCCGCCCAGCTTATAAATAGCAGAGCCTGAACTTCCCACAATAAATAATAAGTCCTTATAGAAATAAATAAGCAGGCAAAGGGCAAGTACGCTTATCATACCCGGTAAAGTGCTTTTTTTTCTGGCTAAAGACACGATCAGAAAAACAGCAAGCAGCGGAATTAAAATCAATAATGGGATTTCGAACATAATTTAATCTCTCATTTTTTTCTTCATTTCTGATATATCAAATGTACCGAACTTCTGGTAAAGCCGGATAGCTACAACGCAAAACAAGGAAGTAACCGCCGCGCCTACAATAATCGAGATCAAAACAAGCGTTTGCGGCAGAGGGTCAACCATTATTATCTCCTGTGTCTTGCGCGCCATATCCAAAACAGGCGCACGGCCATGCCACCTGAATCCGGACGCGATAAGAAAAATATGTATCGCATAGCTTGAGATCATCGTACTCATGATAATCTTAATGATATTTTTCTTTACCAGTAATCCGTATATTCCCACCCCAAAAAGAACAAAACAAAGTAAATAAATCATTCCTCCTGCCCTTTTCTTACGCTTAGCATTATCAAAGTGATAAAAATAGTATAAATCCCTGAACCAACTAAAAGGCAAATCGCGATATTAAACAAAGGCATGCTAATATCCTTTGGCACGCATAAGCTACTGCCTAATTTCGAAAAATCCGTTGAAAATAAATTCCCGCCTAAAACCCCCATCATTCCCAGAAATAAAAACAATATCATACCCAATGCCGCGATCATGGTTATCCGTTTGCGATTAATATTTTTTAACGCGTTTTCCTTACCAAAAGCCAGGATTAAGCTCAAAAGGGCTAAAGCTATCATTCCTCCACCGGCAAACCCGCCACCAGGAATTAAGTGGCCTTTAAGCGCCATATTTATGCCATACAGGAAGACAATCCCCACCGTAAGCCTAGTAACTGTTTTAGCAATAATCCCCATGCCCTTGGCCTGATCAAAATAATATTGCCTTTTTTCGCTGCTCATATCAATCTTTTTCCTGTGCTCTTTGACTGCCTATCGCCAACACTCCGATAACCGCTGTAAACAGGGCGAGCATCGCTCCAAATGTATCATAAACACGGTAATCAAGGCTGATTTTGGAAACTATATTCGCGGCATTTTCATTTTTTAAAACATCACTCAGATACGTCTGGCTTACCCACAAGATCGGCTTGCCAAAAATAGGCAGATTATTTATAACCTTATCCGCAATATTTATAAATACAGCCAGTCCTCCTATAACAACAAGAACTAGCCCCAGCTCTTTTTTACTGCTTATAAAACGAACATCCTTTGATATTGTCGCTTGGATTAGAATAATCACCAGCAAAATCTCCATAATTAACTGGGTCATCGCCAGCTCTGGCGCTTTAAGCAAAATAAAACCTATTGATAAACAAACCCCCACCGTTCCCACCAGAATTATACCGGAAAGCATATCCTTTACTTCCAGGGCGATAATGGAGCCGATTATCATTAAGAACATTAAAATATATAGTTCTATCATCATTTAAATTTTCCCGTATTATTTTCAGAACATCAAAGGATTACACAGGATAGCCATAGCCGGCCGGGCATTTCAGGCCGCTTAGCTCAAAAGGATAATTATTATTTAAAACTCAGTTTCTTCTAATATTATCTATAAAAAGGGTGGTAAACACACCCTCCTATTTCCCCTCTTTAATCCCAGCCCCTTTTGAATCTCCCTCCATGCTCTTCATTTGCCAATATTTAATATAGCTCAGCCACTGATAAGTTGCCCACTGCCAAGCCATCATAAATCCAATCAACCCGTCCTTAAATCCCTGCTTTTGCAGATACATCTTAAAAAAGCGGGAGAATGTCCTGAGCAAGGCCAGATTTAAATTCATCTTTCTTTTGTCCCTTAACCATTTTTTTGCCTCTAATGTGCTTTGCGCGTTCATCTTTGCCACAACCTGCGTAAAATCATCGTAACAATAATGAATAATATCACCGCTCAAGCGCCCCTCTTTCCCGTCAAGGTAAGCCCGGGGATGGATTTCGGCATCTTCATAATGGAATTTTTCTTTTTTAAATATCTTCACTCTGCTGGCCGGATACCATCCCCCATGACGAATCCAATGCGATCTGGCAAAATAACTCTTCATAGATACAGAATACGCGTCATACAGCGTACCGTTTTTTAAAAACTCCTCTATCTGGTGGCTTAATTCCTCACTGACTCTCTCATCAGGATCAAGAGTTAATACCCAATCATTCTTCGCCCTTTTATAAGCGCGGTTTCTGATGGAGCCCTCCATATCCCAGGTATCATTATAAATACTTGTTGTATACTTTTTTGCTATCTCAAGCGTATTATCTGTGGAGTGGTTATCAACAATAACTATCTCATCCGCCCATTGTACAGACTCAAGGCAATCTTTTATGTTGTGTTCAACATTCCTTGTAATTACCACAATACTTATCAACAGTTTTTTACTCATTTACTCTCTCTTTCTTTAATTCATCCATGCAAGCGGCAAATACCTCATCAGGAGTTATACTGCTCAAACATTCCTTAAAAATCTTTCTCCGGCACTTAAATCTACACGGCGAACAAGGCAGTTTTTTGTAGAATATAATATTCCTCGGCCCAATGGGAGAAAATTTCCGCGGTGTTGTCGGCCCGAAAATAGTTGCACTTATTACTCCCAGACAGCTAGCTAAATGCATTCCTCCGCTGTCATTGCCAACTGCGGCCTCACACCTTTGCAGTATGGCCGCGTCGTTCATCAATTCATTTGAAAAAGAAACATCTATTTCTGCCGGTATTATAGGCTTTTTTTTCATAGCCTCGGCAATCCTTTTAAAAAGATCAATCTCCTTGGGGCTTCCTAATATTATAGCCGTATATCCGAGATTTGCAAATAAATCTCCCAATTCGGCAAAATTTTCCGCAGGCCAGTTTTTAAACTCCATGCCGCAGCTGGGCATTAAAGCCACATACTTTTCATCGGCTTTAGGCAGAATTTTATGCGCGTTTGCTTTAAACTCATCAGCAATATTAAGTTCGCAGGTCAAATTTTTCAGAACATCTATACCTAAACGCGCAGGCAGCGCGAACATCTGCTCGAGAATATGCATTTTTTTAAAATTAAGAAACGGCATAGGCCAGTCAGAGAGAAATATACTGCCGCTTAACATAAATTTTGGCTTTAGAAGTTTAAGAAACAAGCTTGTCTCCCAGCGCCTTTGCGTATCAATGAGCAGGTCAATCCCGGCCATATTAATCTTCCTGAATTCAAAGAACTCCTTCATTCCTTTGCCCTTATCCGGCCTTTCATAATGAATATAACCGTCAATATAGGGTATAGAATCAAAAATCCTCTTAAACCGCGGATAAATTATACCCATATACTTTATTTTTGCCTGAGGGAAAGCAATCTTCAATGTCTTAAAAAAAGAAACCGCGACAACCAGGTCGCCTAATCCTCCGCCGCCTTTGTATACAGCGATTTCCTTGACCTGGGATTGAAGCTTTTTAAAATCCTGCTCCTGCCTGTACCTTTTAAAATCATTTCTTTGCAAAAACTCAAACATCTGCTTCTCCCTTAAACTATGCAAACGCATCTAACCCAATGGCTTTTTTCAATCTCTACTAATCGCGGAATTTCACATTTACACTTATCTGTACGTTTAGAGCAATTAGCATAAAAGCCGCAGCCCTTGATGCCGTTCATGTTAAGGCCATTAACATCTTTCACGCTCAGCCGGGTTCCTTTCTTTGCAGGTGATGGCATACTGCTAAGCAGTAATTGGGTATAAGGATGCAGCGGTTTTTTATACACAGCCTCGCTTTTTCCCTGTTCAACAATTACCCCATGATACATTACGGCAACCTCATCACTTATATAACGCACAACGCTAAGGTTATGAGCTATAAAAAGATATGTGAGTTTGTATTTTTTCTGCAATGCCTTAAGAAGATTTAAAACCTGCGCTTGCGTAGACAAATCAAGCGAGGACACTGCTTCATCAAGCACAAGCAGTTTCGGTGATGTAGCAAGAGCCCTGGCAATACCCACTCGCTGCCTTTCTCCACCGCTTAGCTGATGCGGTAATCTCTCTAAATGTATCTCATTGAGGCCCACCTGATAAATCAATTCTTTCAATCTATTATCAATCTCTTTTCGAGGTGTTTTAAAAGCTATAAGCGGCTCGCTTATTATGTTTTTTACTCTAAGACGAGGGGAAAGGCTGCTGTAAGGGTCTTGAAAAACGATCTGTATCCCTCTTCGCAACGGCCTGAAATCTTTCTCTTTAAGCCGGGTAATATTTTTATCCTCAAAAAAAACCGTGCCGGATGTCGGGTTTATCAGCTTTAAAATTATTTTAGCAAGCGTAGATTTTCCGCAGCCTGACTCACCGACAAGCCCCAATGTTGTCCCCTGCTTGAGATTAAGATTCACCTTATACACAGCCCTTACCAGGCTTTGCTTCAAGGAGAATATATTTCTCTTAGCCTCATAAAACTTAGTAATATCTATGAGCTTAAGTATAGCCAACAGCGGACCTCCCGGGTTTTATTTCTAATAAACAGCGGCGGCATTTCATTTTCACAGCGGCCGAACTTTTTCGAACAGCGCGGGTGGAAACGGCAGCCTTTTGGAAAGTCACCGGATTTTGGGACTTCCCCTGGAATTTCGTTTAGTTTTTCTTTACCTTTTTCATTAAATGCCTGAAGGCAATTAAATAATCCCTGAGTATAGGGATGATTTGGATCCTCAAGCAGATCTTCGGCTGGTGAGAATTCTACTACCTGTCCCGCATACATCACGCATATATAATCTGATATTTGTCCCACAACATTTAGATCATGGCTGATAAACATAACTGACAGGCACAGTTTTTCCTTAAGTTTGAGTATAAGCTCAAGTATCTGCGCCTGGATAGTCACATCAAGTGCTGTTGTCGGCTCATCAGCGATCAAAAGCAAAGGATTACTGATAACAGCCATTGCGATCATCACTCTTTGCTTTTCACCGCCCGAGAGCTGATGCGGATACGCGAACACCTTAACACCAGCCTGATTTATACCAACTGTTTCAAGCTGTTTGACGATAAAATCATGGATTAAATTTTCCTTGATATCTTTTCGATGCAAGCGTACGACTTCTTCTATCTGCTCTTTAATGTTCAAAACCGGGTTTAAAGAAGTCGCCGGTTCCTGAAACACGTAGGATATTTCTTTGCCTCTTATTTTACGTAGATCCTCTTTGCTTAACTCAAGAAGTTCTCTGCCTGAAAATTTTATGCTTCCGCTGACAATTTTACACCCCGCTCCCGGCATTAGGCGTCCGATAGACAAAGCAGTCATGGTCTTACCGCAGCCTGACTCCCCCACAACTCCTAAAATAGAATTTTTCCCAATAAAAAGAGACACATCGTCAACAGCCTTGATAACAGAGTCATCCTGATAAAAATACGTCTTTAAATTTTTAATCTCTAACAATTTTTCCATAAATACTTTCCATAATATAAGTTCCCTGTCCTCCGAAGCCTTGGCGAAAGAGAATCAGCTTTTAGCCTGCTTTTTGCGCTTTTCCCATGCCTGTCCGCCAAGCATTTTGAAGGAAGCTATCAGCCATCAGCTATGAGCTAAGGACTCTTTTTACTTTTACCTTTTTACTTGAACTCGTAACTCATAATTCATCACTCGTAACTTGTAATCTTTTCACTTTCTTGGTATAAGCACATCTCTGAGCCCTTCCCCTAATAAGTTGTAGCCTAATACCGTAATAAAAATCGACACTCCCGGGAAAAAGGTCATCCACCAAGCAACACCTAAGCTTGATTTTGCATCCATAAGAATATTTCCCCAGCTTGGCGTAGGCGGCTGTACGCCGATACCCAGAAAGCTAAGGCTGGATTCCACCAGAATCGCGGCAGCTACTCCCAAAGTCGCGCTCACAATCACCGGCCCGATCGCGTTAGGCACAAGATGCCTGGAGATAATTTTTAGATTCGATACTCCGCTGGCCCTTGCAGCCTGAACAAAATCCCGCTCCTTAAGGCTCAATATTTCCGCCCGAACTAAACGGGATATCCCCATCCAGCTGGTCAAACCAATCACAGCCATGATTATCATAATACTCGGTTCAAGCAAAGCCACCAGAGCAAGGATTAGGAATATATTCGGGAAACAGAGCATAATATCGACAAAACGCATTATCAGCGTATCGATTCTCCCACCGTAAAAACCGGCTAAGGAACCAAGGCATATACCAATAAGCACAGAGATGCTCACAGAGATCAATCCCACGCTAAGAGATATTCGCGCGCCATAAGCCATACGGATAAACAGGTCTCTGCCCAGCATATCCGTACCGAGCAGATGCGCTGATGACGGCGGTAAAAGATAATTACCGATCTCAATATCATTAGGCTGATACTCACTTAGGAAAGGCGCCAATACAGCAAACACACTCATAATAATAATGATTGCCATACCTGCTAAAGCCAGTTTATTTTTTAAAAGTCTCTTCATAATTATACTAAAGTAGCGAGGGCATCGTCATTTGACTTTATTTAGGACACCCTGAGCTCTGTCGTTTGGGCGCAGCCGGTTACCTTTCTGCTTTCACCCTTTTTACTTCTTACTTTTAACTTCTTACTTCCTACAGCTTTTCACTTATAACTCATCACTCGTAACTTATAACTTCTTTTGCGTCCTTCGGCTTTTAATTTTATCACTTACAACTTTACTTAGCTATTCACTGTTTTCCCTGATTCTCGGGTCTGCGACAGAATATGACACATCAGCAATTAAATTACCTATTAAAGTCAAAAACGCGCCAATGACAAGTATGCCCATAATAACCGGATAATCCCGTGACATTACCGCGTCATAAAACAGCTTTCCCATTCCCGGTATAGCAAATATTGACTCGGCGATAACACTGCCTCCGATAAGGCCGGGAATTGATAATCCCAAAATCGTAATTACAGGAAGTAACGCGTTTTTAAACGCGTGGTGAAAATAAATCCTATTTTCAGGCAATCCCTTGGCAAAAGCACTGCGAATATAATCCTGGCGCAAAACCTGTATCATATTCGCTCTCATATAGCGTGATAATCCGGCCAGGCCTGTAAAAGCAGAGATCATAACCGGCAGGAAGAGATGTTTCGCGTAATCGAGCAATTGAGCAAAAAAGCTCATATGCTCAAAGCCAATGGAACGGATTCCTGAAACCGGCAGCCACTGTAACGTAACCCCAAACCATTTCATAAGCAAAAGCGCCAGCCAAAAAGTAGGCATAGCAAAGCCGATAAAAACAAAAACCGTCATACCTCTGTCAAAGGGAGTACCTTCTTTTACCGCGCTGAATATTCCGACAGGAATGGCTATGGATAAAATAAGCAGCATAGACAGGATATTAATAATCAGAGTGATCGGGATTCTTTCCGCGATCTTATTACGCACAGGGCGCCCGTCGATAAAAGACTCTCCGAAATCCAGGCTTAACAGGCGTTTGATCCAGTTATAATACTGCACCATGACCGGTTTATCCAGGCCGTATAATTTTTCCAGCCGCTCTCTTACCTGCAGGCTGACTTTTTGATTTAACTGGGTTTGAATATCGGTAGGTTTTCCGGGAGCAAGATGCATTACCACAAAAGTAATTAAGCTTATCCCAATCAATAATGGGATAAGCATAATTAGGCGTCTTAAAATATATTTAAGCATAGAACGTTATCAATTATGATCCTTACCCCCTGGCCTGAACAAATCCAGGAATCTATCTTCATATTCCTTATAGATATGCCATTTATCGAGTTCGTGTTTCAACTCTCTGGCACGCGAAATATCCTTTTCAACAACATGAAATAATTCTTCAATTTTTGACTTTGCCGATTCCGGTATCTTTGTGGCCGCAGCCAGCAATTGCTTGATCTTTTCAGCCTCATCCTCACTTATCGGCCCGAGCCCAGAGCCTGTTTTGAAATAATCCACAAGCTTCTCTATCTCATCTTCAATGATCCTGGCCCGCTCATCAAGTGAACTGAAATCAAGCTTGAGATTAATAATTCTAGAAAAAACCGCCAGCACAGCTTTAGAGGCCTTAGGATTTTCTATTTGAATAGAGTACAGAGGAATCTCCGCGAGAAAGCATACCCCTTCGATACGGCGTTCTTTCGCGACACTCAGCAGCAATCCGTTTAGGCCGCTTATCTGTCCTGAGTGCATAGGCTTCACCTGCAGTTTATCCAGCTCCTTGATCATTTTCTTATCGGTAACAGTAGCCCAGACGCGTGATTCCTGGGTATGATCAATAGGGGTCGGCATAGAGGCAAAAGTAAAAACTCTTTTTACATTAAAAGCCGCCGCAACATCAAGCACTATTTGCGCGTAATTATATCCTTTTTCCAGCGAAGGCTGCGCCTCGCAAAGGAAAATAATCAGGTCATGTTTACCCTTTACATTTCTCCAGAAATAGAACTTGCCTGTCGGCAGCCTGGGAAATTCAATTTGAGAGTTAAAGATCCATGCCTCATGCGGGTAGAAAAAACCTTCCGCCGATAACTCGGCAAATTCAATGGGTTTGAGCTGCTCCCACAAAAACTCTACCGCCCTTGCGGCAACATTTCCCATCCCCGGCCAGGCAGCTACCAGAAACGGACTTTTAAGTTTGGGTTTTTTACTGTATTTAATCATTTTTTTATTCATATATCGCATATATTACTATAAACATCAACTATAGTCAACTCGAATTTTTTGACTTTTTTTTGACTTTTAGACTATGGCTATTCTGCTTCCTTTGGTTTTACTATCCGCTGCTCGCTTTACGCCTTTTCGTCCTTCTGGCCTCAATCTTTTCCTCGCTTCTTGCTGCTTTTACTATCTACTTTCATTAAAGTGCTTGAGTAAAAGGCAAATACATGTTATAAAGTAAAAGTATCCTAACTAAAATCCACTTATTTAACAGGAGAAAACCCATGGCGGAAACTCTCGGCAGCTTAATCGACAAACTGACCATAAAATCAATCAGAGAATTTCATCTGGCAGAAAGCCTTAAGGCTAAAAAATCAAAATTTTCAAAAACTGAATTAAAGCTTAAAATGAACCTGCTTAAAAAACAAAAAGAACTGCAATTAAAAGAGATCGAGGAATTTATTAATCTTGCCCTAAACAGCAGCATCACGCTGCGGGAGGAGAAAATAAAGCTTTATAATAAGCCTGAAGATATCGGACGCATCGGAAAGAACGAAAAACTTTCAAAAGCAATTGAGGGTTTATCGCGCAAGAATATCGAATTATGGCATTTAGAGGATGAGGCCCGCAGAACAGACATGCCTCTTTCTTATATCGGAAAGATTAAGAAGAAAATCGACCCGACAAACCAGCAGAGAAATGACTTTATTGATAAAATCGACGAACTATTTGAAAAGCTTATCACAAAAGCTAAAGCAAAAAGAAAATAATTAGAAACTCCAACGGGCAAACGCGCCAACGCGCGAACCGGCTCACCATAAATATGGACACAAAAAAAATCTTTTCATCCCTTCCTGAAAATTTAAGGGAAATATTAAAATCAACCGGAATAGACAACCTTTATCCCCCGCAGGCCCAAGCAATCGAAAGCGGCTTACTGGAAAACAAAAACATGATCCTTTCCATGCCGACAGCCTCTGGAAAAACATTGCTTGCTGAGCTTGTAATGCTGAAAACAATTCTCGATAAAAAAGGAAACTGCCTTTATATTGTCCCTTTGCGTGCACTTGCCAGTGAAAAATACGAGGAATTTAAGGAAAAATACTCATCACTTGGAATTAAAACAGGTATTGCCACCGGAGACTTTGATTATGTCTCAAACGATCTTATTCAAAACGACATTCTTATTGCCACTGCCGAGAAGGTAGATTCCCTGCTCAGGCAAAGGCCGCAATGGCTATGTTCGCGCCTCGGCTGCGTTGTTGTCGATGAAATCCACTACATCGGCGATCCAAACCGCGGAGCGACATTAGAAACAGTGATCACCAGGCTTTTGCTGGTTAATTCCAAAATCAAACTCTTGGGATTAAGCGCTACTATTGCCAATGCCAATGTTCTGGCAGACTGGCTGAATGCCGGGCTTGTAAAAAGCACATGGAGGCCGGTTCCGCTAAAAGAAGGGGTTTACTGCGGCGGAGAAATAACTTTCTCAGACGGCACGATAAAGCTCGTGAGCACAGATGGTGTAAAAGATGAAATCGCTGCTTTAGCTATTGACTGTGTCAATGACAAGGGGCAGGTGCTTGTCTTTGTAAATACCAGGCGCTCCGCGCAGGCAGAGGCCAGGCGCGTAGCTAAGGAAATGCGCCATATACTCTCTCATGAAGAGCGCGCTGTTTTAAGCGAACTCGCACAGCAGATAAGAAATACGGACGGTGAATCGACTAAACTAAGCAGCCAGCTCAGTGAATATTTAAGAGACGGGGTTGTTTTTCACCACGCGGGCCTGGATCAGAGCCATCGAAAGATTATTGAAGATAATTTTAAAAAAAATATTATTAAAGTAATCTGCGCCACCCCTACGCTTGCAGTGGGAGTAAACCTTCCTTCTAGGAGAACGATAATCCGCGGGCTTTACCGCTATGTCTCAGGCGCGGGCATGAAACCGGTAAGCGTAATGGAGTACAAACAGATGAGCGGGCGTGCCGGCAGGCCTAAATATGACAAATTCGGAGAGGCAATTCTCTACGCGAAAAACAAGCAGGAGCAAGGCGAAATGTTCACAAATTTTATTTTCGCGGACACAGAACCTATCCGGTCTCACCTCGGCACCGAAAGCGCCTTAAGGGTGCATTTACTGGCTTCCATTGTAACCGGATTTATCACAAGCCTTAACAGTGCTTTTGAATTTATTAACAAAACTTTTTTTTCCTATCTTGAAAAGCACTATGACCTAAGCGGCATGGTCATTGAACTGCTTGAGTTTCTTGAAAGAGAAGGCATGATAAAAAGCAAAGATGACAAACTTATCCCTACTGCTTTCGGCACAAGGATCAGCCGGCTATATATTGACCCTATAAGCGCGGTGATCATCAGGGACTGCCTCAAAGACACTGCAATGCAGCTTCACCCGCTTACCATATTGTATCTTATCACCTCTGTGCCGGATATGTTCACACTGGCATTTAACAAGTCCGACACCGAGAAGGTTGTTCCCTTTGCTAATATGCACGCCGCGGACTTTGAACTTCCCTTACCGCTAAGCGCCGATTACACTTCACATTTAGCTAAAATAAAAACTATCTTCATGATCAGCCGCTGGATACAGGAAGAAAAAGAAGAGCTTGTCTGTGATTTTTTCGGGGTTGGGCCGGGAGACATTCACCGTTTTATGGACACGGCAAACTGGCTGATTTATTCAATGATTGAAATCGCGAAACTATTTAAGATACCCGGATTAAAGCCGCTGCACGACCTGAGGGCTCAGGTACGCTACGGCATCAAGCCTGAGCTTATCGAGCTTGTAAACCTGAAGGGTATCGGCCGCATGCGGGCCAGAAACCTGTTTGACAAAGGATACAAAAACATCAAGCACCTAAAGGAAGTTCCCATTAACAATCTGCAAAAAGTGCCTGCTATCGGCAAGGAAATCGCCGCCAGCATCAAAAAACAAGTAGAAAAGTTATAAGCCGGCAGCTTTCAGCGAATTAATCTAAATCAAACCCCCATTCCACCTACGCGGTGGAATGAACGGTTCTCGTAACAATACAAGGATGTCAGGGTTTCAAAAACTTTCGCAATCTGAATTATATCGAATCAGGCAAGGCACTTAGAATAGTATAGGGGATAAAGGATCCAGAACTTATAAAAACTAACTAATAATATTATCAATCTTCCGGATTCTATTGCCGCGTATTCCAGAAAACGGGCAAATAGGTGACCCTATATTTTCTCGTTGACAATCGTCTGCTTTTGTTTTTATTTTTGCTAAGAGCTATGACGATACTTTAATCAGTGTAATCTGCGTAATCTGTGGATTTAATCGCTCTAATCAGGTTCTTTCTCCGAACTTAAATAAGATTGTTTAAGGGTTTAGGTGTGGGCTGCGCGGCCTCCATCACAAAAAACAACAAACAGGCGTTTCGATCGCGTCAAGTAGTTTAGTAGGAAGATATATGTTTTAAACAGCGTTAATCAGCGTTTATCGAGCGAAGCGGGCGGTTAATTAAGTTTTTTCGGCTTTTATCTTTTTCCATGAGTAGTATAACTGTGTTCATCTAACTACGCTTTTCTTCCACCCACTTTTTCCTTTTGCCTTTTAACTTTTTACTTCTTACTTAAAACTGCGTCCCTCGGACTTCGGATGCTTTTTGCAGCCTGTAGCTTTTATCGTTTTTTCTATGAGCCATCAGCTATGAGCTAGCATGGCTTTTCATGCGTCTCGCTTTTCGCTGCTTTATCTTTTATTCCGCAAAGCGCTGAATCTACCATCTTAGTAAGTTGAATTATAGAATTAATATTTTCTTTATTGAACTTATGCCTGGGGTTTTCTGTACTAAGGTTCAGTACTCCGAAAACGCTTTCCCCTGTTTTGATCGGAACCATTAAAGAAGCGCTCAACCCGGGCTTATGCAAACGAGATAGCAAGCGCGGATTCTTAAAGCTCTTATCTATAAATAAAATCTTATCTTCCCTGGCTGCCCAGCCGGCTAACCCTTCTCCGAGCTTAACCTCTGTCTTTGCGGCCACATCTTCAGGTATGCCTTTGGAAAGCTTGATAGAAAGCGTCTTTGCTTCATCGTCAACTACCATTATAGAGCCGCGTTCTGCCTTGACTCCCTCGCCTGCTGTTTCAAGCAAGGCCTGCAGCATTTTATCTATATAAAAAGGCACTTCTGTTTTCATTAACTCCAGGCTGTTTTTTTTCTGCGCGTTTCTTTCCATCTTTTCGACTCCGGTTTCGATCATAAAATCAGCTATCTCCTTAAAAAGTTTTACTATTGACCTTATCGAACTAAAAGAAAACACCCTTATCTGTTCAACGCTTTCAATCACGCTGCTTATATCAAGGCCCAACAGCTTACACATATTAAAATATTCAGGATAGGTTTTTCGCTTGCCCAGAAGTACCGGCCCAATAACAATATAAGCTCTGACAAAGGCCTTTGCGGATTCTACAGGAATCACTACCCGGTTGGCATGAAAATCGCATGAATCATAATAGATCTGAGATTCAAGATCAATAAAAAACTGCGGATTATTAAGAAGATTATCCCCAGACATCGGCTTCGGAGAAAACACCAGGCAGTCTTTACATTTAAAATATGCTTTCGGCGATGAAGAAATATTTTCAAAACAGTACTTATGAGGATTACTTAACGCACTTAGCGGCGCGCCATCAGCATCAATAACCCTGACCCCTGTTCTGATAACCTCGGAAAAATAATTCTGGATCACCTGCCATTTTTTTTCATCTATTAATTCAAGAAACCCAGTTTCCATTACACCCTGCTAGCTAAATAGTTAATATCATAAATTAGTCTTTATTTATCTTCCGCTGCCTCGTTTTATTCCATAAGTCTTCATCTTATTATAAAGCGTAGTCCTGTTAATACCTAAATACGCCGCGGTTCTTGTGCAATTCCAGTTTGTATGGGCTAAGGCATCTGCAATAATATCTCTTTCCGGATGTTTTAAAGCGGATTTTAATGAAAAGCAGTCTTTGTCCGTTCTGGACTGTGTTTCGCAGTTTGATACTTTTATGCTATCCGGCAGGTCTTTTTGCTGCAGGCAATTACCTCTTACCAGGATGCATGCTCTTTCTACTGTATTTTCAAGCTCTCTGATATTACCCGGCCAGGAATACCGCATAAGCATATCCATAGCATCTTGAGCTACGCTTTCAATTATACCGCCGTTCCTGGTGGTCCTTATCAGATTATATTTATCCAGAAAATGCTGCACTAATAGCGGTATATCTCCTGTGCGTTCACACAAAGCAGGAAGATCGATATTTATAACATTCAAGCGCCAGAACAAATCGCCTCGAAAACTTCCCCGTTTAACCAGCTCCTCAAGCTTCTGGTTAGTCGCGGCAATAACCCTTACGTCTGCTGTGAGTGTTTTAACATCACCAACGCGTTCATAATCCCCCTCTTCCAATATTCTAAGAAGTTTTACCTGTAAACTTGACGAGCAGGTATCGATTTCATCAAGCAAAATCGTTCCGCCGTTTGCCAGTTCAAACCTGCCTGCCCTGTCTTTTATTGCCCCGGTAAAAGCACCTTTTACATGCCCGAACAATTCACTTTCAAGCAAAGTTTCCGGAAGAGCACCGCAGCTTATCTCTATAAACGGATGAGAGCAGCGCTGCGCGTCCGCCTGATGGATAGACTGAGCGATCATTCTTTTTCCGGTCCCGCTTTCTCCGTGAATAAGCACAGTTGAAGATGTATCCGCGATAGCTTCAATCATGGAATAGATTTTTCTCATTTTTTCATCTTTACCCAATACTTTGAAAAACTTATGACTACTTGATTCATGCTTTTGCGGCAAAACAGCCATTTTATTACTGCTGCCGTTACCATTACCGTTTTCAATAGCAGAGGTTCCGTTATTATCGATTTTTTTAAGCAGATCTGTGATCTGGGAATCCTCAAAAGGCTTGGAGATATAATCTACCGCGCCGAGTCTCATTGCCTCAACCGCGTTCTCGATCTGGCCGTACGCGCTCATCAAAACAACCTGGGTGCGCGGATACTGCTTTTTGACTTGCCTGAGAAGTTCCATGCCCCCGAGATTAGGCATTTTCATATCTGTCATAATAATATCGACGGAATAATTTTTAAGAATCTCCAGAGCCTGCACACCGTCTTTGGCAGTAGTTACATTGTAACCCTGATACCGCAGCGTTTCTTTTAATGATTGACGCACCAACGGTTCATCATCGGTAACAAGTATATGTGTCTTCATATCAACCCTCCTGATGGGATTTTAACTGTAAATTTAGTTCCACTTCCAGACACGCTTTCCATTTCAATTTTTCCCTTATAGCAATCAATAATTTCCTTAACAATAGCCAGCCCCAAACCCTTGCCATTGGATTTTGTTGTAAAAAAAGGCTCAAATATTTTATTTCTCAGCTCCTCGTCAACACCGCTTCCTGAATCTATAAAATCAATACAAATATGGCCGTTACTGCGGTAATCCTTTATAATAATTTTCCCGTCTTTATCAATGGCATCAAGCGAGTTTTTAACAAAATTCATAAAAACCTGCTCAAGCCCGCAATCATTTATTTTCGGCAGATCTTTCTCAAGCCGCAACTGTATCTCTACGTTTTTACAATACGCTTCATTCCGGTTGAAAGAAACTACTTTTTCCAATAGCGCGTTTATATCCACTTTTTGCCGCATTAATGGGCTATGGTTTCTATCTCCGGCAAAAGAAAACGCGAGCATAGACTTGATAATGCCGGCCATTCTTTTTAAACCGGACTGTATCTCAAGCAAATATTCTCTTAAAACATCATTTTGATCTCCCACACAGCTTAAACAAAGCCTCGTATAACGCATAACCCCGTCAAGAGGATTATTAAGTTCATGGGCAACAGATGAGGCAAACTTTGTCACTGCTGTCGAATCCTTAAAACATTGGAGCTGTTTTTCAAGATGCTCACAATGAATATTTTTTTCAATAGTTTTTGCTGCGCTCATGGCAATAGCACTGACAAAAGAAAGTTCTTTTAATGTAAACGGCTTTTCGTTATTCTTTTCTGTTATATTTATTACCCCCAGAAGCTTCCCTGAATATATTAATGGTACAGATAAAAAAGAATTAGTGCGGTAATCCTTCTGTCGGCATCGATCCTTTACAAAGTTTTCCTTGCTCACATCTTCGACTAAAAGCGGCCTTCTCTGCTCAGCCACAAAGCCTGATATCCCCTCTCCAAACCTTAGGCGCTTACCCAGGATTGAATATTCTTTTCTGCCTCTGGCAGCACGCACAATAATTTCCCTGCTATTATTAGAAACAAGCAATATTGAACCGCTATTGGATTCTAAAATATCAAGGCACTGATTAAGTATAGATTCTAAATATTCCTGCATAATTCCTATCTATCCTGTTTGCGGGTTTACGCGTTTGCGCGTTTTTCTATTTACTTTTTACTTTTACCTTTTTACTTCTTACTTAAAATTTCGTCCCTCGTCTTAGCCTCGCCGCTTTCCGGCGGGCGATCGTCCCTCGTCCCTCGGACTTCGGATGCTTTTTGCAGCCTGCAGCTTTTATCGTTTTTCTATGAGCTAAGAGCTATGAGCCAAGCGCGAAGCGCTTTCTGCTTTATGCCATGAGCTAAGAGCTATGAGCCAAGCGCGAAGCGCTTTCTGCTTTATGCCA
>JAKLQT010000043.1 GCA_022013205.1 Candidatus Omnitrophota bacterium
CAACATAAATATGGCCTATCCTGCTGGTATTAAAGGTGCTCGCGCGCCGGATTATACCATGCACTTCATAGCCTTTAGATAAAAGCAACTCTGCTAAGTATGAGCCATCCTGGCCCGTTATACCGGTTATAAGAGCTTTTTTAATCATTTCTTCACCAAATTATTCACCCAAAATTCCCGCAAAAATACCGTAAGCAATCCGAAAAACAGGCCCATGGCTATTGATATAACTAAGACTTTCTTTTTATTTGGGCTTACAGGATTTCCAGAAACTCTTGGCTGTGATATAGTTTTCAGGTTTGAAATAAAATCAGCCCTTATCTTTAGTTTATCTATCGCCATTTGAAAATCACTTATTTGGGAAGTGGTATTTTTGAGTTCCAGGTTTAGGTTAGACTGGTGTATGGTTAATTCACTAGATTGGTTATTCAACTGGTTCAGGTAGCTGGAGTTATTCTGAAGAAAGTTTGAAAGTAACAAAATCGAGACATTTTCCGTAATTTCATTAATCGCATTTCCCTTTGTTAGTCCTGCGCGCTTTTCTAATATCTGCTCTGTATTTATACTTACAAGCTTTATCTCCCCCATTAGTTTATCTTTTCTGGCTGTTACTTCTTTAATTTGTTCCTGCAAATTTTTAGCCTTCTCTTTAGCGTTTACTATCGCGCGTTCATTAAATTTTACCTGACTATCAATTTCAGCCCGCTCAGCCTCAATGCGCTTACTATAGCTATCAAAGATTAAACCGTTCAAATTTCGCAGCAGAACTACCCCAAATTCCTTCTTCTTACTTTCTAAATCAACGCTAACTTGCAAAATATTAGTTTTATCCGAAATTCTCACCTTAAATTCAACAGAATCCTTCTCGGGATCTAATTTCAATTTTCTGCTAAGTTCATCATTAAAAGCATTATTTACAATCAAACCTTTTAAGCTTTCCGCGGAGTCAATATCATTAGCCCCGGTCATAGACGGCCCTACAGCCGGCGGTTGGATCATCATTGAACTTCTGTACATCTTTGGAGAAAATAGAATATAACTAACCCCGATGGCAAGCGTTAATAAAAGCACCACAATCAAAGTCATTTTACGATTAACAATCGTTTTGATATACTGGCTTAAATCTATCTCTAACTCTTCGTAATTCCGGTTATTTTTATGCATATTAACCTCCTATCTTAAACAAATGAAGCTCACCCGGGCTAAACCCGGGGTTTCTGAGCGGAATCCCGCAGATTTACTTTCATCCCCGGTTTGCCTGTCCCGCTGCATTTAAAGCGGGAAAAGCCGGGGTTTTCAAAGCATGCGGGATAAAATATTCACCACAAAAATCAACCATAAAGAATTATGTCTTACTCCGAACTCTCTGTAGTTTTTTTTATTCTCACACAAAGCCGCCGAGATCACAAAGCTTTTTATTTTTAACACGAATAACACGAATTATGCGAATAAGAACTATTCAGCTTAATTAAGGATGACCCATTTTTTGCGTTTCCTTTTTCAAGTCTATGTACTCTTTCTCTCTTAATTTAAGATAATAATACGTAAGATGTGCCTGTTGTTCCATGCCTTTGCGGGTTAGAATATACTTTACCTTATTCAACTTTTGGCCTTTTGACATAAAGTTTTTTATTTTAACAAAACCTTTTTTAGCAAGAGATTTAAGCATATAATTGGTTTTGCCTAATGAAATATTGATATGGCCGGAGATATCTCTTTGTGATAAATCTTCTTGCGAGGATAAGAGCCGTAATATCTTAAAAACATCTTCCCCTAATTGCCCCCTTCGGCCTGTGTGTCCCGAGTAGTGTTCAGTCATTGAACGATATAATATTATATTTGACGGTTTTTGTCAAGAAGCCATTGCAAAACTTTGTAGATTAGGATCCGTAGATTACGCAGATTTTCGCAGATTGGAAAAATAATGAATAAACTTATAACATCCACAGATTACACGGATTACACGGATTAGATCTATAACTTACTCGGATTATACGCCTGCTGCCATTAGGCAGGGAGGTTCGTTGGTCTTTTTAATCTGCGAAAATCTGCGTAATCTGCGGATTAAAGTATTTTTTTAAACCATGTTCATTCATTGAACGATATTATAACCTTCCCAATAGTTTTTACAGCCGCTCTTGGCTCTTGGGAAAAGCAACTAAGCTAAAAAAAAGCTTGGTCAAAATCCGTCGATTTTTGAGGCCCGCATAGTAGGTTTCATAGCCGCAAAATGTTAAGTTATAAATTCTAAATAATTAGACTTGGAAATAACCTTAAATTCAGCGTTTTTATACCCGCTCAGCCATAACGCGGGAGTCTTAACTTTTTTATCCGACCATTTAATTTCATATCCGCGTAATTCTCCGCCCGATTCTTCAACCATATCTATCTCCTGTCGATCATAAGTTCTCCAAAAGTAATTATTAGTCTGGATATTCAGGTATTCCAACTTTTTTATCCGTTCCGCAATTATATAATTTTCCCATAACATCCCAACGTCATCTCTTATCGATAAAAGATTGAAATTATTTATCAAAGCATTCCTTATCCCTGTATCATAAAAATAATATCTGTTTGCTTTGGATATTTCCTTACGTAGGTTACGGCTAAATCCCATAAGCTTAAAAATAATAAAAGACTTCTCCAAAAGGTCTAAATACCTATCCACTGTATTCTTACTCATCCCCAATTGTTTCCCCAGTTCTGTCTGCGATACCTCTTTTCCTATCTGAAATACTAATAACTGCAATAAACGGGCAATTTTAGCTGAATTTCTAATTCCATCAAGTTCAAGAATATCTTTAAATAGATAGGAATTTACAATCTCTTTTAAATATAAAATTTTCTTTTCGCTGCTTTCCGCGGTCACAATTTCCGGGTAGGAACCGAAAATGAGACGCTCCTGAAGCAATGATTCAGTCTGCGCTCTGTTTTCTATGACTCCAATCTCAAGCTGAGCAAGTGGAAACATTCTCACAGTTATTTTTCTGCCCGTCAGAGGTTCTCCTACATTCTGAGCCAAATCAAACGAAGATGACCCAGTGGCTAAAACTTTTATACCCGGGATATGATCAAGAATCAATTTAATATTAATGCCGATATTTTTTACTTTTTGGGCTTCATC
>JAKLQT010000044.1 GCA_022013205.1 Candidatus Omnitrophota bacterium
ATCTATTTTGGCTCATTCTCGACGGACATCCTGTCCGTCTGCGAGGGAATTTACTACTGTTTGACATCCTTGTCACAGCAGCAAATTAAATCCGCCAAAACAGATTTCCCCAACTGCTTTGTTTAAAAAACTTAATATCCCCCCGTAACTCATACATTACATGACGGATTATAAAAGGTTTGACGTAACCTGAATAATTTGATATTATTAAATATTCCTAAAGTATATAGAGAGGTGGAATTATGATTAAACGCTATACCCGCCAAAAAATGGGGCAAATCTGGGAAGAACAGGCCAAATGGCAAAAAATGCTTGATGTTGAGATTGCGGTTTGTGAGGCTTGGGCACAATTAGGCAAGATACCTGAATCATCACTTAAGCGGATAAAAAAACGTGCTAAGTTTGATTTAAAACGTATAAAAGAAATTGAAGAAAAAACAAAACATGATATTATCTCCTTTCTTACAAGTGTCGCGGAAAATGTAGGGGAAGATTCGCGCTTTATCCATATGGGGCTGACGTCTAATGATGCTATTGACACAGGAACAGCATTACAGCTCAAAGGCGCCTCGGATATCCTTATTGACGGCCTGAGAATGCTTTTAAAAGTATTGAAAAAAAAGGCAAAAAAATATAAATATACAGCTATGGCCGGACGTTCGCATAATGTGCATGCCGAACCGACTACCTTTGGACTGAAAATGGCACTTTGGCATGAAGAAACAAAGCGTAATCTTAAAAGACTTTGTGACGCAAAGAAAAGTGTTTGTGTGGGCAAACTTTCAGGCGCTGTGGGCACATACTCCAATATTGACCCCAGAGTGGAAAAAATAGTGCTTAAGAAATTAAAACTTGGGCTTGAGCCGGTAGCCTCTCAGGTTGTTCAGCGTGATCGCCACGCGCAATACTTAACAACTCTGGCTTTAATCGGATCGAGCCTGGAAAAATTTACTACAGAGATCAGAAACCTGCAGCATACAGAAATACTTGAGGTTGAGGAGTTTTTCTCTAAAGGGCAAAAGGGATCATCCGCGATGCCGCATAAACGCAATCCTATAACCTGTGAGAGGATTTCGGGATTAGCCCGAATCTTGCGCGGAAATGCCCTGGCGGCAATGGAGAACATATCTCTTTGGCACGAGAGAGATATTTCGCATTCTTCTGTTGAGAGGATAATTTTGCCGGATTCAACAATTCTGCTTGATTATATGCTTAGTCTTTCCATAGAGCTTATAGATAAGCTGATCGTTTATCCGAAAACCATGTTAAAAAATATGAATATAACAAAGGGGCTTATGTTTTCGCAGAGGATTTTAATCGCGCTTGTGGAAAAAGGGCTCACCAGGGAACAGGCCTACCATATTGTTCAGAGCAATGCTCTGAAAGTCTGGAAGGAAGGCGCTGATTTCAAGACATTGCTTTCAAACGACAACGGCCTTAAAAATGTGCTCTCTTTAAAAGAAATAGAAAGATGTTTTGATCTGAAATATGTATTGAGAAATATTGAGGTTATTTTTAAACGAATAAATATTTAAAAGTAACCGGAAATCTGATAGCAGTAACCGCCGGAATGCCTTTAAAAGGTGAAAAAGCTATTTAAGAGGTAAATCGGAACAAACAGCCAGGTGAAATTGTATTTACTCCCGCCATAAAGATTGGCGGACAGGCATTCTCGACAGTGTCTGCGAGGTAATCAGTCGATTTTTACACATCAATTGTAAATCGACTGATTAAAATCCGCAAATACAATTCCCCCTATCTGTTTGATGAGCAAAGGAAAAGTGTTCTCTATCTAGGATAGTGGGGATAATGGCTTTATTGCAAAATAACAAAGCCGCGATTATCCTTGGTTTTAATTTGCGCTACTTTGCGCGGGACCGTGTGTTACAACAGTCCCTTAATGGTAACCGGGTTCTTAAAACTGGGAATAAAATATGCTTTGGAGAATAGAAGTAAAAAATAAATCTTCAATAAAAGATCCTGTCGGTGAGGCGATAAACCGTGATATTATCGACCTAGGCATTAATAGCGTCAAAGATGTTAAAATGGTGCAGGTTTACATTATTGAAGGAAAGCTTTCCAAGGGGCAGGTGAAGAAAATCGCTGATGAACTGCTGGCTGATCTTATTATTCAGAGCAGCCGCTATGGCCTGCTGGAAGACAATAAATTCGCCGGTGTCCCTAAAAAAGATCAGCATATAATCGAGATCGCCTATAATCCGGGAGTTATGGACCCCTGGCAGGAAAGTGCCCTCAAAGGGATAAGGGATTTAGGCATTACGGATGCCGCTGATGTTACTACCGGCCGCCAGTACATAATTTCAGGTAAACTCAGCAAGGCGCAACTCAGGCTGATTAGCGAAAAACTGCTTTATAATAAAATTATCCAGCATGTGGTACAGATCAGGAATTTTAAAAAAACTCTTCAGGCGCATAAAGAGATAAATTATGAGTTTAAGAAAGTAGAAGTAGGCCTGCTGGGCAGTTCTGATAAACAGCTTATCCAGATAAGTAAGCAATGGTGCCTTTCCTTAACAAAAGAGGAAATGCTCACCATAAAAAAATATTTTACTCACCTTTTACGCAATCCTACTGATTGCGAACTGGCAACACTTGCCCAGACCTGGTCAGAGCATTGCGTACACAAAACCATGCGTGGTGTTATTAATTATACGGACAACTCACAAAAAGGCAAAGGCAAGTCCCGGAAAATAAAAAATCTTCTTAAAACCACAATTATGAATGCCACCAAAAAACTAAATAAACCCTGGTGTGTATCGGTTTTTAAGGATAATGCCGGCATTATAAAGTTTGATGAGCAGTATGATATCTGTTTTAAAGTTGAAACGCATAACCACCCTTCAGCGCTTGATCCTTACGGCGGGGCTGGTACCGGAATAGGCGGTGTGATCCGCGATATTCTTGGTGTGGGCCTTGGCGCGAAACCGATATTAAATACTAATGTGTTTTGTTTTGGAATGCCTGATATGAAAACTGAAGTTGTTCCGCAGGGAGTACTGCACCCTAAAAGAATAATGAAAGGGGTTGTATCCGGCGTAAGAGACTATGGAAACAGGATGGGGATTCCGACATCGAACGGAGCGGTTATTTTTGATGAGAGATATCTTGGCAATCCGCTTGTATATTGCGGCACAGTAGGTATTATGCCAAGTGAGTTTGTTTGCAAAAAAACAAATCCAGGAGAATATATTGTTGCTTTTGGAGGAAGAACCGGCCGTGACGGTATCCACGGGGCGACATTCTCTTCAATTGAGCTTACCCATGAATCTGAGGAAATATCAAGCGGCGCGGTTCAGATCGGCAACCCGATAACGGAAAAGAAGGTGCTGGATACTCTGCTGCAGGCGCGTGATGAAAAACTTTATACGGCTGTAACAGATTGCGGCGCAGGAGGATTTTCAAGCGCGGTCGGGGAAATGGGAGCGCAAACAGGCGCGCGTGTCGATCTTGACAAGGTATTATTAAAGTACAAGGGATTAAGCTATACGGAGATATGGATATCTGAAGCGCAGGAGCGTATGGTAGTATCTGTACCACGGGAAAAACTGAAACGCCTGCTTGAACTTTTTGAAAAAGAAAATGTGGAAGCTTGCGTGATTGGGGAATTTACGGACACAAAAAGACTGGAGATTTTTTCAAACGGAGTTTGTGTCTGCGACCTGGATATGAAATTTCTGCATGAGGGAGTACCTGATTCAGCGCGCAAAGCCCTATGGCAGCCTCCGGTGATTAAAGAAAGCAAACTTAAGCAAACAAAAGATCTTAACAAGGAATTGTTAAAAGTTCTTGGTGATTTAAATATATGCTCAAAAGAGTGGATTATCCGCCAATATGACCATGAAGTGCAGGGGATGAGTGTTTTAAAACCGTTATCCGGAGCCGAAAACGACGGGCCTCAGGACGCGGCGGTGATAAAACCTCTGGCTGATTCTAAGCGAGGGATCGCGATATCAGCCGGGATCAACTCCCGTTACTCTGATATTGATCCTTACTGGATGGCTGCCTCATGTGTGGATGAGGCCCTGCGGCAGATAATCAGTGTGGGAGGCTCTCTTAAACAGATAGCAGTGCTGGATAATTTTAGCTGGGCAAATACGGCTAAACCTAAGGTGCTGGGTGAACTGGTGCGCGCGTGTCTGGGCGCGCGGGACGCGTCTTTGGCTTATGAGGTGCCGTTCATCTCCGGTAAAGACAGCTTAAATAATGAGTACAATATCGGCAAAAAAACAATTTCTATCCCCTCAACACTTTTAATTTCCGCGATGGGAGTGATTGATGATGTGGAAAAAGTAGTATCAAGCGATTTAAAGGCCGAGGGTAATCTGCTCTACTGTATCGGCATGACCGCGCATGAAATGGGCGCAAGCAGTTATTTCACGATGAATAGTTACACAAGCGGTACTGTCCCGAGAGTTGATTTTAAAATAAACCGCATGACTTTTGAGCAGTTAAGTAAGTGTATCAATAAAGGGCTCATCCGTTCATGTCATGATATATCTGATGGGGGCTTAGGGGTAACACTGGCTGAAATGGCTTTTTCAGGGGGTGTGGGGATCAATGTTTCTTTGGCAAAGGTTAAACACCGGATTAATAAAAATAAGTTGAGAGACGATATAATTTTGTTTTCAGAATCAAATGGCCGTTTTGTCGTGGAGATTGAAAAGAATAATAAGAGGAAATTTGAAAAGATTTTAGAAGGAGTTCCTTTGTCCTGTATCGGCCGCACAGTCCAGGAAAAGAGCCTCACCGTGACCGGCATTGATGATTCAATAGTATTAAGATGTGGGCTCTCCTGCTTAAAACAAGCATGGCAGAGCCCGCTGAAATGGTAAAGATTTATAAACTATAACCCTAAAAATATAAATACTTAAAAAAAATAAATGAATATTAACGCTTTTATCCCATTCATACTAGGCTTGTTCACCCTGAGTTCAGGGGCCTATATATTAATTAAAGTAAAAAGATCTTACCTCAGCCGTCCGTATTTCATTTCTTCACTGGTGATTTCCTTTTATCTTTTTATGCATTTCGGCCTGATCCAGTTTTACGGAAATGAATTGATATTTTTGCCCTGGCTAAAGGTTTGTTTGGGTGCTATGAGTTTTATTGCACCTGCCTTAATAAATCTACTTTTATCTATGCGCAGGGTAAAAACAGGCCTGATCAAAGTGATGTTGTTTATCTCTTCTATGCTTTCGGTGTTGGTGTTTTATTTTTTGTCGCATGATTATAAATTGGATGTCAATAGCTTTGCCTGGGGCAGCACTCTGAGTGTCAATAGCTTCGCGTATCTGCTGTTCTTTATAAATATAGTTTTGTTCCTGCCTCTGGCTGTAGTTATGTTTTTGGTGCAAAAGTCATCGATAGATACATCGATACTTGCTAAAAGGCAGATAAAATTTATTGTTTTGTGCGTCTGTGTCATCTGCTTAGCATTAGGTGTGAACTTTCTGGCAGGCTTCGGACTAAATGTTTATCTTTTCGGTTCTCCGCTGCTTTGCGTTACTTTTATCTGTATGTCTTATACCATTACGCGTTATAGGTCCTTAGAGCTGGACTTGATTGTAAATAATACAATATTGTTATTGATGTTTGTCGGCCCCTTGCTTGTTCTCCATATTCTGATAAGCGCTTTTTTTCTGGAGATGCTAGGCTATTTATTCGCGACAACGTTTTCTCTACTCCTTGTGGTTTCCCTGGTTCTTTTTACGCCATACAAGAAATTGGTGAAAAAATTAATGGAAAGGCTGATCTACCGGGGTAAGTACAACTATCAAAAAGTATTGAGCGAGCTTTGTCAGGGGCTTAACGCGGTACTTGATTTTGATCAGCTGTTTGACCGTATTATTTATATTATAGGTCAGACACTTGACGTGGAGGAAATGGCGATTTTTTTAAAAGATGATACTGCCAACGCGTTCTGTTTAAAGGCAAGTTACGGTATAGATCAAGATGCGCATAAAGACTTCACCTTAAGTATAGATGAGCCCATTGTTGTGAGGATGAAAAAAGAAGCGAAGATATTGCTTAAGGAAGAGCTGCGCCAGTTTGAGGATATTGAAAACGTTGAGCAGGAATTCAAAAAGGTTTCAATCCTGCAAGCAGAGTTGGTCGCGCCCTTGTTTTTCAGAGAGCATCTGCTCGGGTTTATAGTGCTCAGCCGAAAAAAAACAGGAAATATTTATAACCAGGGTGATATTGATGTCCTGAATACATTCGCGGTTGAAGCGGCCAAGGCGATTGAACATGTCAGGTTGTACAGCGAAGCGATTGTTGATAATACTACCAAAGTATTTAATCAGAACTATTTTCTTATGCGCTTGAGAGAGGAAATAGCACGCTCAAAGCGTTATGGACACTCGATATCTTTAATGTTTCTTGATGTGGATACTTCCGGAGAAGCGCAGTTTAAGGTTGATTCCAGGATGCAGGAATTATTACTTAAGGGATTGGGGCTGCTTTTAAAAAGTAAAGTGAGAAACGTTGATATCCTCGCGCTTTATAAAAAGCAGCAATTTGCGGTTATTCTGCCTGAAACGGCCCAGGCTAAAGAAGGCAATGAGCAGGAAAAATTTAAGCAGCATTATAAAGATACAATGCTTGTGGCAGAGCGGTTATGTAAAAGTGTTGAGGATTTTAAAAATGAATATAAAGGGAAGATAATAACAGTGAGTTTCAATATGGGTGTTGCCTGTTTTGACGGGGTTTATAAGCTGCTTACGGAAGAGGCGTTCATAGATCGCGCTCAAAAGGCGCTTGCACAGGCAAGAGAAGAAGGAAATAATAAAATAGTTTGTTTTAACGAGGTGAAATGAGCAATATTAAAGTTTTAATATTAAGGACTGCGGGAACTAACTGCGACCAGGAAACAAGAGTGGCTTTTGAACTGCTTAAGACACGAGTGAAAATGGTACATGTAAATGATCTCATTAAAGGCAAAGACAGGCTTTATAATTATCAAATAGCTGCAATCCCCGGCGGGTTTACTTACGGGGATGATATCGCCGCCGGAAGGATACTTGCCAATGAGCTGAAGATGAAACTAAAGGAAGAGCTGGAACTTTTTCTTAAGAAGAATGGATTGATGATAGGTATTTGCAACGGTTTCCAGGTGCTGGTCAAAACAGGAATATTGCCAGGCAACATAAATTGGCAGCAAAAAGTTACGCTTACCTGCAATGATTCGGGTAAATTTGAAGACAGGTGGGTGTATCTCAAGAAACCAGTAACCTGTAACCAGCTGCCGGTAGCCGGTTGCCGGTTGCCATTAAACCGGTGCGTGTGGACTAAGGGGATTGATGAGGTTATTTATTTACCGGTTGCTCACGGCGAAGGTAAATTTATCCCCCAGTCAAAAGAAATTTTAGAAAAGATGAAAAATGAGGGGCAGATAGTCTTTGAATATTGCGACAGCAGGGGAAAGATAGCATCTTATCCGGATAATCCTAACGGGTCTGCTGAGTGCGTGGCAGGCATTTGTGATAAAACCGGCAGGATATTCGGGTTGATGCCTCATCCGGAACGCTGTGTTTTTAAAACGCAGCATCCGCGTTGGACGAGAGAAAAGCTCAACGGCATTCCGGACGGATTAAAGATATTCAAAAACGCGATAGAGTATTTGAAGAAAAACTAATTGAATCTTTGTCCCGCATGCTTTGAAAACCCCGGCTTTTCCCGCTTTAAATGCAGCGGGACAGGCAAGCCGGGGATGAAAGTAAATCTGCGGGATTCCGCTCAGAAACCCCGGGCTTTAGCCCGGGTGAGCTTCATAATTTAATTACCTGAATTTGTAAATTCGCTTTAAAATTTTTCCATCATCTTTTATAGAGGGCACATTAAAGGCAAAAGAATCAAATGAACCTAATACTCAATACGAATATGGAGGATAGATGTCGAAAGGATTAACTTACAAACAAGCAGGCGTAGATATTGAAGAGGCAAATAAGTTTGTTAAGGATATCCAGAGCCTTGTAAAAAAAACAAAAAGGCCGGGAGTACTTAATAATATCGGTGGTTTTGGCGGCTGCTTTGAATTAAAAAAAGCTCAGTATAAGAATCCTGTGCTTGTTTCCAGTGCCGACGGTGTTGGTACAAAGATTAAGATAGCTATGATTGCCGGTAAGCATGATACCGTGGGTATTGACCTTGTGGCCATGAATGCTAACGATATTTTGGCTATGGGAGCTGAGCCTTTGTTTTTCCTTGATTATATTGCCGCGGGAAAGTTAAGCCGAAAAAAAATGGTGGATATTGTCCGGGGTGTTTCCAGGGGATGTTCTGCTTGCGGATGCGCCCTTATCGGCGGAGAAACCGCGGAAATGCCGGCAATTTATAAAAAAGATGAATATGATCTGGCTGGATTTTGTGTCGGTGTTGTGGAAAAAAACAAGATTATTACGGGTTCTGGAATTAGATCTAAGGATGTACTGCTGGGGTTGGCTTCAAGTGGTTTGCATTCAAATGGATTTTCTCTGGTGCATAAGGTTTTCACGAGCAGCCAGATAAAAAGAAAAGCAAAGGAACTGCTGATCCCGACAAAGATTTATGTAAAAGAAGTGCTTTCAGTTTTAAGGCACTTTGATGTGCGCGGTATCGCGCATATTACAGGCGGAGCGTTTTATGAAAAATTAATGAAAATTTTCCCTAAAGGTTCATCTGTTGTGATTAAAAAGGGAAGCTGGCCGGTACCGGCAATATTTAGAACTATCCAAGAAAGAGCTGATATAAAAGAATCAGAAATGTACCGCACATTTAATATGGGTATCGGGATGGTGCTTGTAACAAGCCAGGAACAGGCCAGGAAGATTCAGAGCCATTTAAGCCGTTTAAAACTCAAGTCCTGGATTATTGGAGAGGTTTCCATATCTGGAGTCTGCTCAAATATTAAATTTACAAAAGAGGATTAATATGAAAATTCTGGTCGTAGGCTCAGGGGGACGTGAACATGCCCTGGTGTGGAAAATCGCTCAGTCTCCGCTGGCGGAAAAAATCTATTGCGCCCCGGGCAATGGAGGTATTGAAGATATTGCCCAGTGCCTTGATATAGCAGCAGATGATATCAATGCTTTGCTTGATTTTGCCAGCCGGGAAAAAATTGATCTTACGGTGGTTGGCCCGGAAGCACCTCTTGCTGAGGGTATTGTTGATCTGTTTAAGAGTAAAGGCTTGAAAATATTCGGCCCAAGTAAACTTGCCAGCCGTTTGGAATCGAGCAAGGTATTCGCGAAGCATATAATGAAAAAATATAATATTCCCACCGCGGGTTTTGAAGAATTTACGACTGTAGAAAGCGCGCTCAGGTTTGTGAAAGATGCGGGGAGGCCTTTAGTAATAAAGGCAGACGGCCTATGCGCGGGTAAAGGGGTTTTTGTATGCGCGACGATTGAGGGACAGGAGCAGGCGATAAACTCTATATTAAAGGATAAGACTTTCGGCGATTGCGGCAGCAGGATCATTATTGAAGAATGTCTCCTCGGCCAGGAGGCCTCAATTATTGTCATTAGTGATGGAGATAATGTAATAACTATGGCCTCTTCGCAAGACCATAAGCGTGCATTTGACGGCGATTTGGGGCCTAATACCGGAGGCATGGGTGCTTATTCTCCCGCGCCAGTGGTTACATCAGAGGTTTTAAAATTCATACAGGAAAAAATAATAATCCCTGCAGTAAAGGGGATGAACTCTGAGGGGACTCCTTTTAGCGGGGTTTTATACGCGGGAGTTATGATAACTAAAGACGGGCCTAAGGTGCTGGAATTTAATGTGCGTTTCGGAGACCCTGAAACACAGGCGATCCTGCCCAGGCTAAAAAGTGATCTGCTTGAAGTGATCTTGAAATCAGTTGATAAGAAATTAGAAGGGCATACTCTGGAGTGGGATGCAAGAGACTGTGTTTGCGTAGTTGCAGCCTCAGGAGGGTATCCTGGTGAATACGAAAAGGGAAAAATCATCAAAGGCTTAACTGATGTTGCTTGGCCTGAACAGGGGATGGTGTTTCATGCCGGGACAAAAAAGCAGGAGGGTCAAATTTTAACCAGCGGGGGAAGGGTGCTTGGGGTAACTTCAATGGGAAATGATATAAAATCAGCGATCGATAACGCCTACGCGGCACTTGATAAGATAAGCTTTGAGGGTATGTTTTTCCGCGGTGATATCGGCAAAAAAGCCTTGCGAAAAGGTTAGAGGGGAGGCGATTAGAAACTATGGGTAAGAAGATAAAAGTCGCGATAATGATGGGAAGCAAATCTGATTTGGACACGGTTCTGGAAACAATAAAGGTATTAAAAGAGCTCAATGTATCTCATGAAGTAAAGGTTCTTTCCGCGCACCGTACGCCAAAGGATGTTGTGCTCTATGTAGAGCAGCTTTCTAAGAGTGGTACTCAGGTTATAATCGCCGCGGCCGGTATGTCGGCTGCGTTGGCCGGAACGGTTGCCGCGCATACTATTTTACCGGTTATCGGCATCCCTATAGAAACCAAAACACTCAGAGGGCTTGACAGCCTGCTTTCAACTGTTCAGATGCCAAAAGGCATTCCTGTTGCCTGTATGTCTATCGGAAAGCATGGGGCGCAGAACGCGGCGATTTTTGCGTGTCAGATCCTGGCATTGCAGGATGATAAGCTGCTTAAAAAAATGCTTAAATTTAAAGAGAAAATGGCCAAGGAAATAAGGAAAATAAAGATCTGTCAAACATGAAACATACAAAGATATTTAAGATCAGCAGTGAAAATCCCGATAAGGATAAGATAAAAGAGGCGGCATTAATAATAAAAGCAGGCGGGCTGGTTGCTTTTCCTACAGAGACGGTTTACGGATTGGCAGCTTTGCCTTATGATATAGCTGTTGAGAAATTGCGTTATATAAAAAACAGATATGAGGTAAAACAATTTTCTTTTTGTATCCACAGTATTGAACAGGCCGAGCAGCTCACAGGCTATATCTCACCATTTGTTTATAAGCTCATGAACAAGTTCTGGCCGGGGCCGCTGACATTGGTCTTAGATACCCGGCAGGGAGAAACCGTGGGATTGAGAATCCCGGATCATCCGGTCGCCCTGCTATTGTTAAAAGAAATCGGCGAGCCTGTTTTTGCTCCATCTGCCAATTTTGCAGGGGGAAGAGCCCCGGTTAACGCGCAAGAGGTATTAAAAGCTTTGGATAAGAAAATTGATGCTTTGATTGATTCAGGAGAGTCAAAATTAAAGTTATCTTCTACGGTGTGCAAGGTTAGCGATGATAGTTTTGAGATAATCAGACAGGGTACGATAACTCAGGGGATGATAGCTCAGGTTTTAAAAACAAAAGAAGTCCTTTTTGTCTGCACGGGAAATAGCTGCCGCAGCGCGATGGCTGAGGGGCTGATGAAAAAAATAGTCGAAGATTCTAAAAATATACATATCAGCTCAGCCGGGGTGGCAGCATATGAGGGGATGCCGGCATCAAATGAAGCTATTTTTGTTATGCGAAAATCAGGCGTGGATATATCCGAGCATAAAGCAAGGAGAGTAACTGATGAGATGCTCAAGCAGGCGGATTTTATCCTGGTTATGGAGCAGGGGCATAAACAATATATCTTGAAGAAAAGAATAGAATTAACTAAAAAGGTTTTTCTTTTAAAAGAGTTTGCCGAGGATCAGCCCGGAGAGTTATCAATTCAGGATCCGATAGGCATGAGTATTGGTTTTTATGAAAAGGTGGCCGGTGAATTGCGAAAATCAATAGAAGGGCTGGTGGGAAAAATAAAGTGAAAATAGCTATTGGAAGTGATCACAGGGGGATTAATCTTAAAAAGGCTTTGATTTTATATCTTCAGAAAAACGGACATCAGGTTGAAGATTTTGGCACTTATAGCCCGGAATCCTGTGACTATCCTCAAATCGCTTTAAAAGTCGGGCGCACGGTAGCGAAAAAAAAAGTGGAAAGAGGAATCCTTATCTGCGGCAGCGGGCTGGGTATGACCATGGCAGCCGGTACGGTAAAAGGAGTAAGAGCGGCAAACTGCCTTAACCTTTCACTCGCGCGGTTTTCACGTGAGCATAATGACGCGAATGTATTGGTTCTCGGGGCAATGTATGTTGGGCAGAATTTGGCTAAAAGGATAGCAGGTGAATGGTTAAAAACCCCTTTTTCAGGCAAAAGGCATCTACGCAGAATTAAGATGTTTTCTAAATGATCCCGCCGCACTTCGGCGGGAGAATTTATCTAATCATTGAGGAGGAAAATAATAGATGAGTGAGTTAAAAAAAACAGATATCGCGATATATAACGCAATTGGAAAAGAATTAAAAAGACAGAGAGAACACATAGAATTAATTGCCAGTGAGAACTTTACCTCACGCGCGGTTATGGAGGCGCAGAGTTCTGTGCTTACCAATAAATATGCGGAAGGATATCCGGGAGCCCGCTGGTACGGAGGCTGTGAGTATGTTGACATTGCCGAACAATTAGCGATTGACAGGGCAAAGAAAATATTCCAGGCCGAGCACGCGAATGTTCAGCCGCATTCAGGGGCTCAGGCCAATATGGCGGTGTTTATGAGCTGCCTTAAAGCAGGGGATAAAGTCCTGGCCTTGGATCTTGCTTGCGGAGGACATCTGTCTCACGGGCATCCTAAGAATTTTTCCGGTTTGTTTTATGATGTGAAATCTTACCAGGTTAATCGCAAGACCGAACGGCTTGATTATGATGAAATTTCCTCTTTAGCAAAAAAACACAAACCCCGGCTTATTATTGCCGGTGCTTCTGCTTATCCGAGATTTATCGATTTTAAAAAATTCCGCAAAATTTGCGATAGCGTCGGAGCGTATCTGATGGTTGATATGGCGCATATTGCCGGGCTAATTGCCGCGGGTGTTCATCCGTCTCCTGTGCCTTATGCTGAGTTTGTAACAACTACAACGCACAAAACACTACGCGGGCCCAGAGGAGGTTTGATACTTTGCCGTAAGGAATTTGCCAAGAGTGTTGATTTGAATGTTTTTCCCGGTATCCAGGGTGGGCCGCTTATGCATGTTATTGCTGCTAAGGCAGTGGCTTTGAAAGAAGCGTTAACCCCAGGGTTCAAAAAGTACCAGATACAAGTGGCTAAAAACGCAAAAGTCCTGGCCGAGGCCTTAAAAAAAAGAGGATTCCGTATTGTTGCCGGAGGCACGGATACGCATTTAATGCTCGTCGACTTAACAAACAGAGATATTACAGGCAAAGAAGCGCAAATAGCTTTAGGCAATGTGTTTGTTACGATTAATAAAAATCTTATTCCTTTTGATAAAAAATCGCCGTTTTTGACCAGCGGTATAAGATTGGGTACTCCGGCTGTGACCACAAGAGGGATGAAGGAAAGGCAAATGAATGTTATTGCTGAAATTATTGATCAAATTCTACAAAAAGGCCGGACTATTACAAGGAAAAAACAGAGTGAAATTAAAGCTAAGGTGCGGCTTTTAACGCGAAAGTTTCCTTTATATTAAAAGAAGGTTACAAGAGGTTAATAATGATTACAATGATCAAAATTTTTATTCTGGTTTAAAGGGGAACTAATAGTAAACGTTTGTAACTATTCGCAGTCAATCTGTCACGGGAATGTATATTATTATGGGCAAAAAAACACTAAGCAGGAAAATTAGAAGGCCAAGCTGGGATAAATATTTTTTGAGCATAGCTAAATTAGTTGCGGAACGTTCAACTTGTTTGCGCCGGCATGTGGGAGCGGTAATAGTAAAAGATAAAAGGATTTTGACTACCGGATACAATGGGGCTCCCTCTGGCTTGGATCACTGTGATAAAACCGGGTGTTTGCGTGAGAAACTTAATGTTCCCTCAGGACAAAGGCATGAACTTTGCCGGGCATTGCACGCGGAAATGAACGCAATACTGCAGGCAGCACAGTATGGTATAAGCCTTAATGAGAGTATAATTTATTGCACTAACCATCCGTGTATTATCTGCGCGAAAATGATCATAAATGCCGGGATAAAACGGATTGTAGTCCTTTCCAGCTATCCGGATGAATTCGCCAAGGAATTTTTAAAAGAAGCTGATATAGAGGTAGTTGCAGCCGAAAACAAATGATATATTAAGCTTTTGCGCGAATCAAAGAAAAAAGCTATCAATAACTCGGTAAAAGTCCTAATTTTGATTAAAATTAATCATTGACATTATACTATATATGGTGTATTATGATTTTGCAGATACAATATAGTGTGCATATATTAATTCTAAGCTAAGCAGGAGAAAACATATATGAAATGTCCTTTTTGTGCTAATATCGAAGATAAAGTAGTAGATTCAAGAACTTCCACAGAAGGAGATACTATTCGCAGGCGCCGCGAGTGTTTGAAATGCCAGCGCAGATTTACTACATATGAGTATATTGAAAAAACAACGCTGATGATTATTAAAAAAGACGGACGCCGCGAACCGTTTGACCGAAATAAAATCCTGTCGGGATTTTTGCGGGCATGTGAAAAACGTCCGGTAAGTATGGAGACAATAGAAGAGGTTGTCGATTCTATTGAAAGATCATTGCAGAAAAATTATGACAAGGAGGTGGTAAGTTCAGATATAGGAGAACTTGTTATGAATCGCTTGCACGGTATTGATGAGGTTGCTTATGTAAGATTTGCTTCTGTTTACCGGCAATTCAAGGATATAAATCAGTTTTTAGGAGAGTTAAAGGATTTGTTGAATAAGAGGAAGGAGTAGGAGATGTTGGCAAAAGAAAAGCTTGATTCCAGGGAAGGACAGGGACTTAAAAGTATCCAGAAAAGAGATGGCCGGATTGTTATTTTTGATAAATTGAAAATAAGCAACGCGATTTTTAAAGCGGCTCAGGCTGTAGGGGGAGAGGATAAATTATTGGCTGATGAGCTGGCCAATGCTGTGGTTTTATTTCTTGAGAAGGAATACAAGGATAATGCTCCCGAGATTGAACAAATACAGGATATTGTGGAGAAAGTGCTGATTGAAACCGGGCATGCCAAAACAGCAAAGGCATATATACTTTATCGTGACAAGAGAGCTAAAATCAGAACTAGCCTCAAAGTAAGAAAAAGAGTTAAAAACCGCTCAAATTCTACAGACCTTGCTCTTCTGGTTACTCCGTCCGCGAAAGATGATGTTTTGACCTGGGATAAAGGGAGGATCGCCCTTGCCCTGCAGAAAGAAGCCGGTATCAGTGAAGACATAGCTATGGATATCGCGTCTTCTGTAGAGAAAAAGGTTTTTAACTCCGGGATGACCCAGATCTCAACATCCTTAATTCGCGAGCTGGTTGATAATGAGCTCTTTGACCGCGGATTTGATAAAACACTTTTTAAACAGACATTGATCGGTATGCCGGCGTATGATTTAGACCAGCTGCTTTTTTCAAAAAGCTGTGAAAATTCTAATATTTCTGCTAATAATCCGGAAGCGGTTAATTTGTCAATAGCAGAAACAGTATTAAAACAGTATATTCTGCAGAATGTTTTCTCGGATGATGTGGCTAATGCTCATCTGCATGGAAGAATCCATATCCATGATTTAGGGTATCCCAGGGCATACTGCGGCTCGCATTCTCTGGAATATATTAAAAAATACGGACTTGAATTAGGGAATCTTTTTACTGCCAGCGGCCCGGCAAAATACGCGAGAACACTTACAGGGCATCTTAATACATTTATGGCATCTCTTCAGGCCTATTACGCGGGAGCATTAGGAATAGGATATGTCAATATTATGTATGCTCCATATCTTGAAGATATGAGCGAAAAAGAGATGAAGCAGGAAGCCCAGTACCTGATTTTCTCTGCCTCGCAAAATGCTTTTTCGCGCGGTTCCCAAAGCCTGTTTATCGATTTTAATGTCCATACAGGCGTACCCGGATACCTGAAAAATATTCCGGCGATAGGCCCCCAAGGCAAGTACACAGGGAAAACCTACGGAGATTATGAAGATACGGTTATAAGATTTGCTAAAGCTATGCTAGATGTATGGCGCGACGGAGATAGAGACGGGCGTATGTTCGCGTTCCCGAAATGTGATTTTCATATCAACGAAGATACATTCAAAGAACCCAGACAGCTGGAATTGCTCAAGTACGCATGCCTTATTGCCAGTGAAAACGGCTCGACATATTTTGTTTTTGACCGCGGCGATGAGGCGGTATTATCGCAATGCTGCCGTTTGCGTCAGAAGATCGATGATAAATATATGATTGAGCATCCTGAGAGTATGAGATTCTGCGGTTTTCAGAATGTAACCATCAACCTGCCGCAGGCCGCGTACCGGGCAGGAAAAAATAATATTGACGGTGTATTGAAAGAAATTGAAATAGCAATGGACTTTGCTGTAAAAGCACATCTTCAGAAAAAAGAGTTTATTGCTAATCTCATGAGTGAGCCTGGCAAGCCCATGTGGGAAGTAGGAAAGCCGGCCAAGGACGGCCGGCCATATATAGACCTTGAGAAAGCGACTTATATTATCGGCCTGATCGGGCTTAATGAGTGTTTACACTTTGTGACTGGATCTGAGCTTCATGAATCAGAAGAAATATTCAAAACAGGATTGAAGGTCATATCGTTCATGAACCACAAGACAATAGAATACGCAAAGAAGTATAACCTCAAGTTTTCTCTTGAAGAATCACCGGCAGAATCTGCCTGCCGGCGCCTGCCGAAAGTGGATATGAGGCAGTTCCCGGAAGCGGCTAACGTAATTAAAGGCGATATTGATAGAGATCAATATTATTATACAAATAGTATTCACTTTAGAGCTGATGCGCCGATTGATCTGATCACAAGAATACAAAAGCAAAGCAAATTCCATACTATGATCGAATCCGGCGCTATTACCCATGCTTTTGTTGGTGAGCAAAAGCCGTCGATGGAGTCTATCCTTAATGTGGTGGAGAAAACATTCAGGCAGACTCAGACAGCACAGCTTACTATTTCCCCTGAGTTCACCTTCTGTAATACATGCCGTCAAACAGACCGTGGTATTAAGGAAAAATGCGGATCATGTTCTTCGCTTGACGTTTACAGCGTAACAAGAATTGTGGGGTACTTTAGCCGGATAAACAACTGGAATCCATCAAAACTCGCGGAATTAGCTGACCGGCAGGCAGGCGATTACGCTGTAAAGGGAGATAATTAATAATGAAAGTTAAAATTTTCGGAAAAGAAGGCTGTGCAAAATGCCAGACTACAAAAAATAAATTCAAGCACTTTATTACTAAATTGGAAGTTGATGAAAAAGTAACGCTTGATTATCATGATATGGAGTCTATAGACGGCAGGGCGGAAGGGGCATATAACGATGTTTTACGGATCCCGACTACAATTATAGAAAAGAACGGAGAGGTTATTGCCCGCTGGGAAGGCGAGATTGCCTCTGATGAAATTAAAGCGCATCTAGTACAATAAGATTTGCAATAGACGCCCAAGAAGACAGGTCAAAGAGTATAATGCCTGTCTTCTTGGTATGTTACAGGGATTCTGATGAACAAAGAAATGATGTATCCGATTAAAGGTTTTAATCCTCATACCTTCCTTGACTGGGAGGGCAGGATTGCCAGCGTTATCTATCTTCCGGGATGCAATTTCAGGTGTCCTTTTTGTCACTCAAGCGCTCTTATAACTGCCCCTGAATCACTTACTACTGTTGATTATGAATTTATAAAAAGGTTTTTACGTGAAAAACGAGGATGGATGGACGGGGTTATCATTGGAGGGGGAGAACCGACATTATATGAAAATCTTCCCGCGCTCCTGAAGGATATTAAAAGTGAAGGATTATTAACAAGATTGGATACTAATGGGAGCAATACAGCGGTATTAAAAAAACTGATAGAAGAAAAACTGCTCGATTGCGTGGCAATGGATATAAAGGCTCCTCTTGATACCCTGATGTATTCGAATATAACTGCCAGTGATGTTGATGTGGTTACTATAAAACAAAGCATTGATTTGCTTATGAGCGCGGATATTGATTATGAGTTTCGGACCACAGTAGTCCCTTGTTTTCTTCAGAGAAAAGATATCTTGAGCATTGCTCAAACAATAAAAGGCGCCAAAAAATATGTACTGCAGCAATTTTCCCCTAAGGATACACTGGAAAAAAGTATGCGTGATGTAAAGCCTTATTCCGCTGATGAATTAAAACAATTTGTCCAGCTGGCAAATGAATTTGTAAAAAACTGTTCCGTACGGGGAATATAGATCAAGACAGCTTCTTAATGAAGGGGATATATTGCAAAAAGAAGCCTCCTATTACCAAAAGAAAAAATCAGGCAAGGTTCAATGTTTATTATGCCCCAAGAACTGTATTATAGCCTGCGGGGAGGCGGCTAACTGCCGCGCGCGTAAAAATATAGACGGGACGCTCTATAGCCTTGTATACGGCAAGACCACTGGGTTGGCTGTTGACCCAATCGAAAAAAAACCTCTGTATCATTTCCATCCGGGTGAATTCATCCTCTCTCTAGGGACGCGGGGTTGTAACCTGGCTTGTGTTTTCTGTCAGAACTGGCAAATTTCCCAAAACCCCGATGCTCATCTTGAAGATATCACAAAAGAAGAGATTGTAACAGAAGCTATTCGCTTGAATACTTTTGGTATTGCTTACACATATAATGAGCCGTTTATCTGGTATGAGTTTGTGCGGGATACAGCAATGCTTGCGAAAGAAAACGGGCTTGAAAATGTGCTGGTTACCAACGGATATGTGGCCCCTGAACCGCTTGCAGAGCTGCTGCCGCTTATCGGGGCAATGAATATTGATTTAAAGGCAATGGACGACCAATTTTATCGCTCAATATGCAAAGCGACTCTGGATCCGGTGCTCAATACAATAAAAAGGGCAAAGCAAAGCACGCATGTAGAATTGACAAATCTTATTATCCCTACTCTTAACGATAGCGATGAACAAATAGAAAAATTAACAGAATGGGTTTTTAATAATACCGGCGCGGATACACCGCTGCATTTTTCCCGCTATTTTCCTTGTTACAAACTGAATCTGGCGCCGACCCCGCTGGAAACATTGAAGCGCGCGAAAGCGATTGCCGAAAAAAAATTAAAACATGTTTATTTGGGGAATGTTTAACGCAACGCAGTATATACTATTGGCTTAAGTGTTTTGTTTTTCAGGACTAAATTTGTTTTTAACAGGAAGTGAAAAAAGGAATAGATAATTTTTAACCGGCTTGTCATAATAGAGATTGTATTTTGGTGAAAAAAGGGGATAAAAAGAAACAATTTAGAGTATTAATGATTTTCTTTGGGATTATTTTGGGCTTGATTTGTTGTGAGTTTATTTTACAGGCTGGAAGCTTCCTGATTAAAGATAAATCAAATAACGCGAATTTTAAAAAACTTGGGAGCATTAGGATACTTTGCGCGGGGGACTCTCATACTTATGGACTGGGCGCGCCAAAAGGAAAAAGTTATCCTGATTTTTTGAGGAGTTATCTTGATGCCTCCGCGGGGGGAAAGTTTGAAGTGGTAAATTTGGGGAAACCCGGTTTAAATACGGCAATGTTGGCAAGAAGGCTTAATGAAGTCATGGAGGTTTTTAGGCCGGACATGCTGATTGTTATGACAGGAGCAAATGATAACTGGAATCTAAATGGCCTGTTTGAAAGGCATGATAAAAGTTTTTCAGGTATTTTACCGCGAGTTATTGAAAAAACGAAATTTTATAAGCTTATGCGTATCATTTGGTTTAACTTGAGTAATGGATTCGATAAAAAATATTTTAGGCTGGCTGGATTGCCGCGGGACTTAATGAATCTACCGGAATTAAAAGGCCTGGATAAAGAAGATATAATACGTTTGGTATCATTTTCCATTCTTTTGACGCATGCTGATTATTATCGATATATAGGGGATTATGATAAGGCAATAGATTTGCTTTTTTACGCCCGCGGCCTTGAAGTCTGTAACTACTTGGTATACGAACAGCTGTCTGAGGTGTTAATAGAAATGTCTGACTATTTAGCCGGGGTATCGGTTTGTATCGCCTGGAGAAAGTATTTTCCTCTGGACGTAGAGATTAATTTGCGTTTAGGCGCGTTATTCAAGGCGTTGCGGGCTTATGAAAAGTCGCGTTTTTATTTTAATCTTGCGCTTAAAAAAGAACCGGATAACATTGAGGCGAAAAAAGGAGTGGAAAACAGTGATTATTTTCTGAGCATGGATTTAACCTGTAATGTAAATGCTCCTGTCGGGCAATTTTCTTTAGCGGAGATAGCATATAAAGACGCGTTCATATATTCTGAGAATAACGGACATATCAAGCTCTCTTGGAATGGTGAAAACTTGGATTTCGGTGAAACTGATTATGCGCAGTTCATGGCACTGAGGGTGTTAATAGATAATTTAGATGTTGGTTTAAGCGCTTTGAAGCAGAAAGAATATTTTAATTCCCTATATTTGAGAAAAGTTCAGGAAATTTGCGAGCTTGCGCGAAGAAAGAGAGTGCCGCTTATTCTTATGGGTTATCCGGCTCAAATATTTGATTATGTAAAACTTGCCGCGAATCAATATGATGTGCCTTTTTTAGATTTACGCGGCTATTTCAATGCTAAGGTTGATAAACATAATCGGCGCGAATTTTTTCTCCCAGACGGCCATTGTACGGCTTTGGGTTACGAGATTATCGGAAAAGCCGTTGCAGAGGAAATTCTCAACAGCAACCATACCTGCACCCCGTAGGTGCAGGTATGGTAACATGTTGTCATTCTTGTAGTTATATGATTTTGATGTTTATAGTATAGTGTTATAAATAAAGAGGGGGTTATTAATATTGCTTATTTATCTATTTATGGATTTATTGTGTTTGACATGACTTTAATTTTATGGTAAATTAGCAAAATGTCAACCTGAGCTGAGGCAGCCTCTTGCCGATAACGTAAGCAGGCGGGATTTCAGCCATAAAAATTGGCTGTTCCGATAAGTTTTATAACGGAAATCATAAAGGTTTTTCAGCACTGCGTTCTAAAACCTAAGTCTCATTAACAGGCTCCGCCTTCGCTATATGAGGATGAGTGCTTGAACGAAGTGCATATTTTTTGTGTTAGAAGTAATTAATGGCTTGGGCCGGGGTAGCTCAGGCGGTAGAGCGAGGGACTGAAAATCCCTGCGTCGGCAGTTCAACTCTGTCCCCCGGCACCATAAAAAACCCTATTCTAAAGGATAGGGTTGTGTATTTGCTTAAACCGAGTTGAATATAGGAGACTGTAGCAAAACACAGACCCGCGCAGATTAGGGCAGATTAA
>JAKLQT010000045.1 GCA_022013205.1 Candidatus Omnitrophota bacterium
CCCAAACACCCACATTGATCCCAGATCTCCTGAGATAATTGATCAACCATTCACGATAAGGATGATATTGCCCCAGGAATGTCACATCATACTTCTTCGGAAGATTCATTTTTCGATAAACATCCGGATTGCAAGCAAATGGCGAATAAATAACATTTGTGAATCCGGCCTCTTTAAATTTGCGCAACCCATTGATATCTGATGTGGTAATAAATTTAAAATGCCTAGCCCAAAAACGCGAATATTTAATTCGCCATGTATCATCAAATAAGTAGCCAAGTGTAATCGTATACCTGTTGATCTCATCTGTAATTTCCGGAATGAATTGATCTGTGTGAGGGATAAAAAATACCAGTTCCGGTTTTTCTCGCCGGACAATCTCCAGCAACTCCCGATTCATACCTTCGCGGCCAAGCACCCGCATACGCGCCAGAAAATCAAAAGGAATAACCATCCATCCCATTTTTTCCAAGGGCTTGAGAAAATTGTAGTATTCATAAGAGACGCCCGGATCCAGTGGAGCAGCGGCAAGGATTATTTTCTTCATAACGTTTTACCAATAAACTTTTCAAAAACCTCGGCAAGCCGATCCAGGTTTTTTTTAGCTTCAAAAGGATGCAACCCTAGATAAAACCCCCGCTCATGTATAGCATCAGCGCCGGGCAGGTCTCCTTCCTGTAATTCAGGATATAGCCTGCATACTGGCTGCCGTGCCAGATTACCAGCCACAATTGGACGCGTTTCAACGCCCTGTTCCTCCAGATACGCTAAAAAATCCTCCTTTTTGAAAGGACATTCGGGGCTAAGCATTATTGGCAGGGCAAACCAGGAACATTCCGCGTCTGGTAAAACTTCCATTAATCGCATTATGTTCGAATAACGATTAAGATATTTCTGAAAATAAACAGCGTTTTGGAGGCGTTGAGCGTTAAAAGCAGGTAATCTTCTGAGCTGTTCAAGGCCAAAACCAGCCTGAAGTTCAGTAGGCCTCACATTGAATCCCCAATTTAAGAACATATACCTGGGATCAAGGCCTTCTACAGATTCAGGTTTGGCATATTTTGCGTTACGCGCCCAACCATGAGCACGTAACAAACGAAAAAGATCGGATAATGGTTGGTCCTGACATATAATCATCCCCCCTTCCATCGTAGTAATATGATGAGAAAAAAAGAATGAGAAACTGCCCGTTAATCCGAAGGTGCCAACCGCTTTGCCCTTGAATTTAGCTCCAAGCGCTTCACAACAGTCTTCAATTAAAATCAAGTTGTGTTTCTGACAAATATTTATAACACGGTCCATATCGCAAGGATTACCCATCAGATGAACAAGAGACACCGCGCGCGTTTTTGGCCCAATTTTAGCTTCAAGATCATCTAAATCCATATTTAGAGTATTTGGGTCCGTATCCACAAAACGGACTTTTAATCCTGCCATCATTGGAGACCAAAGCTGCGTGGGCCAAGTAACTGATGGCACCAGGATTTCATCCCCCTGATTAAGAAATTTAGTCTGCGGATTTATTAATGCAAAGGCAATCAATAGATCGGCAGAAGACCCGCTGTTAACCATAATTGCCTCAGGAGAGCCTGCAAAAGCCCCAAACTGCCTTTCAAATTCATCCGTCTTTTCCCACATCGTCGTCCGAAAAGAACATAATGAATCTACCGCAGCTAAAATTTCTTCTATATCATAAGTAGCCATACTGAGCGGATACCAGTATTTCTGCGGTTTATAGCTATTAATACGCGATGCCTCCTGCAGCAAAGCCTGAACAGGCTCGCGTAATTGGTAGGTGTATTTTAAATTCATAAAAATATTCTCCCTTATCTGGGGTAACGTGCCTCAAAATCTACCATAACTGAGCGGATACCTGCCGCTAAATCAATCTTATGTTTCCAGCCGAGTGCATGTAATCTACCGACATCTAGTAATTTAATTGGCATCCCGTCAGGTTTGGTTAGATCCCACTTCAGTTTACCATTATATCCCACAATTCTTGCTATGGTTTCAGCTAATTCGCGTATGGTTACATCTTGACCACAACCGACATTGATGATCTCAGGCGAATCGTAATATCTCATTAGAAACAAACATGCATCCGCTAAATCATCTACATGCAATAGTTCTCTGCGGGCATTGCCTGTGCCCCACAAAGTCACTATTGGCGCGTTATTCCTCTTAGCTTCAATAAAACGCCTAACCAAAGCGGATACGACATGCGAACGCTCAAATTCAAAATGATCACCCGGCCCATATACATTGGAAGGCATCGGACAAATAACATCTATGCCAAATTGCTGCCTGAGCGCCTTTGCCAAACGAATGCCCGCAATTTTAGCAACTGCGTAGGATTCGTTTGTAGGCTCTAACGGGCCACTCATAAAGTAATCTTCACGCATAGGTTGTGGAGAATTACGCGGATAAATACATGAACTCCCCAAAAAAATAGTCTTTTTCACGCTAAAATGCTTACAAGCTAATAAAATATTGTTTTGAATTTTAAGATTTTCCACTAAAAAATCCACAGGCGCGGCCATATTAGCGGAAATCCCCCCTACTTTTGCCGCAGCAATAATGACATACTCTGGCCTTGCTGTCTCAAAAAAGCGATAAACTAATTCGCGAGACATTAAATCCAACTCGGAACGCTTTCGTAGAAAGAGATTACTAAATCCATTTTGCCGGAGACAGCGCACCAACGCTGCACCAACAAGCCCCCCATGCCCAGCAATATAAATCTTTGAATGAGCTGTAAAATTAATCATTTTTGTTTTATTTTATCGGTTTCCGCCGCCACGCGTTACGGCAGGCATATAATCTTGACACCTGCTGCCCAAGAAAAGTTCCAAAACCCAATCTCATAGCAACCCATAATCCTATCCCAGCTAACAATCGAGCTAATACCCGCGGACGTCTGAACGCAGTTATGAAATGTCTCAACTGCAAAGTTTCTCGCAGTTGTTCCCGCGCCTCAATCGTTCGCCTTTGCACCAATAAGTTTTGCGCGCAAATCGCATGATCAGCAGCACGATACATTTTATAAAGCGCCAATGACTGCGGACGTACAAATTTCCTTTCACTTAAATCGTTTAAATGCGCGTCGATAACCCGGTAAAAATCCGGCAAATCGGTACGATTCTTGGCAATAAGAGTGCTTCCTTGTAAGTCATAAATACGATATTGGTGTAATGGCTCATCAATAATACCAATACCCCCCCACTGACGTGCCATCCGTAAATACAAGTCAATGTCGGATGCAGATGCAAACATCTGAAATCGGAAATCACCAACTTTTTTAATAACCTGTTTTCTTGTCATCATTGTCGGCACGTAAGTAAATGTATGATATTTTAAAACCGCATTAAAAAATTCAGAAAATTCAAAAAAATCCCTGTCACGCAGCTCCTGCGGTAAACGCAGAGAACCCATCCGGATAGGCCGATCTTGTTCATCAATAGTTTGTGTCATCGTAAACACAGCGCTCGATTTCGGATGTGCTTCCAAAAATTCAACCTGGCGCCGTACCATGGTAGAGGTATAAATATCGTCGGCATGGTACAGTGCTATTAGCGGTCCATCGGCTAGCGAGAGTATATAGTTCCAATTATTTTCACCAAGTATCTCTTTTTGCGGATTGAAAAAATAACGGACTCCCTGCGCAACATAACCTTTAACAATCTTAGCCGTTTCATCACTGGAACAATTATCCGAAACAATAATCTCAAGATTAAGATAATCCTGAGCTAGAATCGAATCTAAAGTACGAGCGATAGTACATGCGCCGTTACGAACAGGCACACAAACCATTACTTTTGGTAAAGATGACATTCTCTTCTTTATCCTTTGGAATTTTTTTAAAAAACATGTTAAATTGTCCACATACATAATTCAACATTTCTTTAGTAAGCCCGGGATACACACCAATCCAAAATAAATTATTCATAACGAAATCGGTATTCTTCAATTTGCCGACAATCTTCATTTTAGCTCCTGCATATGCAGGTTGTTTTGTAAGATTGCCTCCAAATAACATACGTGTCGCTATTTTATTATCCTCTAAATAATTCACAATATCGTTTCTGCTGAAAAGCACGTTTTCCTTTACCAATATCGGAAAACCAAACCAGCTAGGGGTAGAATTTTTAGTTGCTTGAGGTAACAATAAAAACTCTTCAAACTTTTTTAAATTATCCGATAAATATCTAAAATTATCCTGACGTTTTTTTATAAATTGCTTTAATTTCTTAAGCTGGGCAACTCCAACTGCCGCCTGAAGATCCGTAACTTTTAAATTATAACCGATGTGGGAATATACATACTTATGGTCATAACCATAAGGCAATTCACCAAATTGCTGTTTAAAACGCCTATTACAGGTATTATCCTGTCCCGGCTCACACCAACAATCACGACCCCAGTCACGCAAAGAAAGCAAAGCTCTTCTGAAACCCGGATCATTCGTTAAAACAGCACCGCCCTCCCCCATAGTTATATGGTGAGCCGGATAGAAACTCAATGTTGCAATATGGCCATAAGTTCCGGTAAAGCGTTTTCTATATTTTGAACCTAAAGCATCGCAGTTATCCTCTATTAAAAATAAGTTGTATTTTTTCGCTATTTTCAATACCACTTCCAGATCAAACGGATTCCCCAGGGTATGAGCAACAAAAATTGCCTTGGTTTTTCTTGATATCGATTTTTCTATTTTCCCAACATCTATATTATAAGTGCCTAGCTCAACATCAATAATTACCGGTTTTAACTGATTTTGTAAAATGGGATTAAGCGTTGTTGGAAAACCGCACGCAGTAGTAATAACTTCATCCCCGGGTTTTAATTGACGTTTTTTAAGCAAAGGCGAAGTTAACGCAGATATTGCCAGAAGATTTGCCGAAGAACCGGAATTAACCAGCAAAGCATGTTTTACTCCTAAAAACTCCGCTAACTCTTTTTCTAGTTTTTGCGCGTAGCGACCAGCTGTTAGCCAAAAATCAAGTGATGAATCAACTAAATTAACAAGTTCCTTTTCATTAAAGACTCTTCCGGCATAAGGCACCTTAGATTTTCCAGGAATAAAAGGAACGCTAACACTCTCTTTATGATATTCCTTTACAGTTTTTAAAATCTGCTTACGCAGTTTTTCTCTTTTTGTCATAACTATTCTTTCTTGACTCGGCAAACGTTAATATATTTATCTTCTTTAACACTATGTATATTCAGAGAATTCAAATTCTCATGATACCACTCATATAGCTGCCTTATCGCCTTCTCAATAGGAGTAAAACTAAAATCTTTCAACTCTTCCATCAAACGCGTATTATCCGCAGTATACTCATTATTCAAGCCCGGATTGTTAATAATTAGTTCTGTAGGTTTTTCAGCTATTTCATTAATCATATTCGCAATCGAAATTAAGTCCACTGGTTTTCCCGTCACGATATTATAGACTTTATGCTTGGCATCATTATTGATAAAATATTCTATTATCCTGACTAAATCATTTATGTATAAAAATTCAAAATAGACATTCTGGCGAATAGTAATTGGAATCCCCAGCAGATTTTTCACTATCGCATTGGAAATAAATCTGAATTCATAGTCCTCATATTTACCGAAATTGCCGAAAAGGCGCAGATTTACTATCGGCTTCTCTGTCTCCATTACAAATTTATTACACACATATTTTGAAAATCCGTAATCATCTTCCGGCACAAAAGCATCAAAATAGTCCTCTCTCATCTTGGGGGTATAATTTCGCCGATCAAACTCGGCGCCAGTACCTAAATGAATCATTTTTTTTACATGTTTAAGGCATCGGGCAAGGTTAAAAAACATCCGCACATTCTTGTAAAAAACATCACTACCAATACTATTATATCCTTCTTTACGCGAACCTCCCCGGTTAGCCGAATGAACAATCACATCTATTTTATGCGAGATTACATATTCCTCTACTTTCGCCGGGTCCAATAATTCCAGGTC
>JAKLQT010000046.1 GCA_022013205.1 Candidatus Omnitrophota bacterium
ATCTATTTTGGCTCATTCTCGACGGACATCCTGTCCGTCTGCGAGGGAATTTACTACTGTTTGACATCCTTGTCACAGCAGCAAATTAAATCCGCCAAAACAGATTTCCCCAACTGCTTCGTTTAAAAAACTTAATATCCCTCCGTAACTCATACATTACAAAAAATCCGTGAATTTTCTTGCAAAAATTCAACTCTTCAGGTATACTTTATAATCTTCTTTAAAAAGGGGCGTCATAGGCAAGTGAAATATAACGGGAGAAGAGCAGTGAAAAGGGAAACTATTAAGCAAATTATTTTTATGGTAAGTGCAATTATTCTCATGCAAGCTTCGTTAGCTTGCTCTGCGTCTATAGTTGCTAATAGTAATTCCAAAGATGGAACCAAACTAATCTCAATACGGCCTTATTAAGGCCAGGAAACAGAGGGTAAAAAAATGAAAAAACGATCAAGGCTTATTATCAGGCTCATCTCCATCAAGCTGATATCCGCAGTATCTATGGCGTTTATACTTGCTTGTTTCGGGCCGGTTTATTCTACTGCTGCTTATGCAGCCAGCCGTGAACAGGATGTTGCCAAAAATTATAATACGGATAAGGCAGAGTCTATAGCAAAAGAACAGGAGTCCATTTTTGAAAAGGGTACAGAGCCTGAGTATATGCTTGAATCCGGCGACGTGATCGAAGTAGCTGTGTGGCGAAATGAGGACTTGAGCAGAACACTTACCATTCGCCCTGACGGGAGAATATCCCTTCCGCTTGCAGGTGAAATAAAAGCCGGCGGACTGAGCCCGGGGAAACTAAGTAAAGTTATCGCGGCAAGACTGCAGAACAAATACATTCTTGATCCGCAGGTAACTGTTATTGTTAATGAGGTCGGCAGTAAAAATGTTTTAGTGCTCGGAGAGGTTAACAATCCGGGGCTGTATACGATATCGAAACGATTGACAGCCTTAGAGGCTATCGGTAAATCTGGCGGAAACGCGAAATATGCTTATTTAGAAAATACTGTTATTATACGTAATCCATATGATAAAGTTCCGCATATATTCACGGCGGATCTAAAAAGTGTGCTTAAAGAAGGAAAGGTAAGAAATGATGTAGTCCTGCAGCCGGGAGATATCGTTTATGTGCCGAGAACTTTTATAGGAAAAATGGATGATCTGTTTTCCTTTTTCGGCAGAACTATTAAACCTATTGCGGACACTTACTTAATTTATAAGATTTCTGAAGATTAATCAAAAGAGATAAGGTGATATGATATGAAAAGTAAAGACTTTAAAATAGCAGATATTGATTCAATTGATATCATGAACATTTTTAAGAAAGGCAAGATGATTATTGTTGCCTCAGTTATAGTAACAGTAGCGGCAACTTATTTTACTACTAAAGTATTTGTGAAACCTGTCTATGAGGCAAGGGCAAAAATATTGGTCAGGGAAGAAAAGCTTAATCCTCAGGATGAATTTCCTTCTTATGAAACAGGATGGCAATTCGCTCATTCGCAAGCTGAAATCATGAAAAGCAAGCCTGTTATAAATATGGCGTTGCAAAAAATCGACTTCGCAGATAAGGCCTTGAGCTCAATTGACGCTCAATCATTAGATACAGGCGTTTTACAGCAAAGTATTGAGCTTAGGCTTTTAGAAAGCACAAATGTTTTAGAACTCAGAGTGGAGCAGGAGAACCCTTTGTTTGCTTCAATGTTAGCAAATTCATTAGCAGAAGCTTATATAGAAAATGGGGTGGGGCTCAAAAGTAAAACTGTTGAGCGCACTATTTCTTCTCTTGAGCAGGAAATTGAAGCGGCAGAAAAGAGTTTCACCGCTGTTGAAAATGAATTAGATAAAATAGCTAGCAACGAAAATATAATTATGCTTTCAGGCTCAGATATAGTTTTGGATCTGAAAAAATATGCGAACTTAGATATGGATTTAATGTCTGCAAATGTTGACATCGAAATGCTAAATACTAAGCTGAGTGAAATTAAAGATAGGATCAAGGAAACTGATCCGAAAAAGTTGAATTTTAAGTTTCTGGCTAATAGCAATATTTTGGAAAACTTAAAATCTCAAATCCGGCTGGCTGAGCTAAAGCTGGATATCTTAAGGGGGCAGTTCAGCCTTAATCATCCTGAGGTAATAGTTGCGCGGGGGGCAATTGATAAATTGAATTTCGATCTTTCTAAGGAAAGAGACGCAATTATAAAGGCAGAAATAGAATCTTTAGAAATAGAAAAAAAATCACTAATCGGAAGAAAAGAAGCGATTCTTGAAGTTCATAAAAAGCATAGTGGCCGATTAAATGAAATAATTCAAAATCAGCCTAAATTAGCACGCCTTAATCGAGATATTGAAATGAAGAGAGGAATTTATAGTGATCTTATGGGGAAGCTCCAGGTACTAAAAGTTTTAAAACAGAGGACAAATATGCTTCCTGATTCAGAAATTATAGAATTTGCTGATACTCCAAATTATCCGGCTAAGCCCAATTTATTGAAGAATCTTTTATTAGGTGTATTATTGGGATTAACGATTGGATTTGCCATGGCTTTTATTTCTTCTTCTTCATTCGTACCGGAGATTAAAACAGAGTATGATTTTGGGCATGGAACTGAAAGAAGATCGTCAGAGCGCACTAAAACATCTAGTAAAATAACGTGTACTATTGTGGGAGAAAAAGAAGAATATGACTGCTGGGGCAGGGATATAGGGCGTTCAGGAATGAAGATAATTACAACGAAAAAACTGCAGAGAAATAATATCCTTGAATTTGAAATACACCGTGATAAAATGAAGCCCATTGTCGGAAACGGGGTAGTAGTCTGGACAGAACCTGTTTCGGTTAATGGCTGTAACAGTGAATACGCGGCAGGAGTTAAATTTTATGATCTTGAATTAGATATTAAGAATAGCATGGTATAATAAATCTATATATTAAACTTGTGGAGGGGAAACAAATGCTTACTGATAATACTTTAAATATTGCAAATAGACAAGCATATTTAAGTCAGGGTTCGGACATGTGCTCTATGATGCCCTTTTATGCTTTTTTAAAGAGGGTAATGGATATAACGCTATCTTTGATGCTATTGACATTAAGTCTTCCTTTAATGCTGGTTGTAGCTCTATTAGTTAAGCTAAGCTCACCCGGACCGGTTATTTATAAGCAGGAAAGATGCACTATCAGGGGAAGAGTATTTTGTTTTTATAAATTTCGCTCTATGCCGGATAATATAGAAAACGGCAAAGGCCCTGAATGGGGAAAAACAGATGATCCTAGATGCAATAAATTTGGACGATTATTAAGGATGCTGCTTATAGACGAACTTCCCCAGCTTATAAACGTTTTAAAGGGAGATATGAGTTTAGTCGGCCCCAGGCCGGAAAGGCCATATTTTATTGAGCGCTTTAAGACTTCAATTAAAGATTATGATTTACGCCATAGCGTTAAGGCCGGGCTTACCGGATGGGCGCAGGTTAATGGATATAGAGGGAATACATCTATCATAAAAAGAGTCGCTTGCGATCTTTTCTATATCAGAAACAGATCAATAATTTTCGACTTAAAAATAATTTTAATGACCCCATTTACTATTCGAATCGCTACCTCTAATCCTAAGAAAAAAGCATTATGTATTAGCGATAGGAGAGAAAAAGTCCCCCCGTATAAGCTGGTTTTTAGTTCCTATCTCTGTTCACTCCATAAGTTCACTTATTTAAAAAATATATTTTTTCAAAAAAACTAAGTATTTTAGTTAGCGGATAAGAAAAAGAGCGGACTAGTTCATTTGAGTTCTTTGTTTTAATGGCATAGCTAGTGTTATTGATGTTGATTTAATCGTATGTTATAATAATATAAGCAGTTATGCTTAATTAACAGGGGCAGAAGTGTTTTTCTGTTAAGAGTAGGGTAAAAGGTGTGTATTATGGTTAAAGATAAAATAGATATTTTACTTATTTACCCGCCCTATTTATTATTGTTGCTTCTTTATGAAGAAACTAATTGAAACGAGCAGTAATTTGCCTGTCGAAGGATGTCTTTAAATGGAAATGAACGATAAAAGTTCTTTGGTGTATAAAATAAATCGATCTTGCCTTAAGGGTGCTGTGCACCTAAGCGGTGCAAAAAATAGTGCTTTAAAACTATTGACAGCTTCTTTACTGACTGAGGGTGCAATTGAACTATATAATTATCCTACAGCAATTTCAGAAGCACGTATTCATGTGGAAATGTTGGAAAAATTAGGAAAAACCTGTTTAGTCAAGGATGGACATATCACTATTTCTGAAGACAAAAACATTCTAAATCACTTAGAATGGGAAGGACGTTCTATTAGAAATACTCTTCTTATCCTTGGCGCCTTGGTTGCCCGTACAGGCTATGGGGCAGTTCCCTCGCCTGGTGGTTGTAAGATCGGAGAAAGAAAATACGATCTTCATATAATGATTTTGCAGAGCATGGGCGCGGAAGTCTGGGAAGAAGATGGGATGCTCATGGCTAAACGGAGTAAACCAAGATTAACAGGGGCTGATATACACTTACCTATGCGTTCAACCGGTGCGACTGAAAATGCGATTCTTTGCGGCACTCTTGCAGAAGGAACAACAAGAGTTTGGAACCCGCATATTAGACCAGAAATATTAGATCTCATTTCCATGCTGCGGGCTATGGGGGCTAGAATTACTATTCATGGACTGGAACATATTTGCATAGAAGGAACTGAAGGATTGAATGGAGCAAGGCATACAGTTATTCCGGATAGTATGGAGGCTTTGACATGGGCTATAGGTTCTGTAATCACCGGCGGTGATGTTGAAATACATGGTTTCCCCTATGGACATCTTGAAATTCCGCTAATTTTTTTGCGTGAGAGCGGAGCCCAATTTTATAGGAAAGAACATGCGCTTATTGTCAAAGGGGGAAAATGCTATCCTTTAGATATTAGTACCGGGTCATATCCCGGCATAAACTCTGATATGCAGCCTCTTTTTGCAATATTCGGGTTTTGTGCTCAGGGTGTGAGTCATATAATAGATCTTCGTTTCCCCGGCAGGTATAGGTATGCCGAAGAGATCGCCAAATTGGGCGGAAAATATAAGATTGAAGAAGAGATGCTCTGTATTTTCGGAGGAGAAAAATTAAGAGGCGCTGAGGTGGTTGCAACTGACCTGAGGGCAGGCGCGGCTTTAGCTCTGGCCGGTTTAGTTGCTGAAGGTCAAACACTTATAAATGATGCTTGGCAGATTAATAGAGGCTATAATTGTTTTTATGAAAAAATGAGATCGTTAGGGGCGGATCTAACATGCTGATAATGGATCCAACAGCCTTCCTGCCAATTAAAAAAACCTATTATAGGAGTTCATTGCCGTGAATGTCCGATCCCATAAAGTGCACAAGAAAGATTTCTTCGGCCAGGCGATCCATTCTATATTAACAAAAGGGGGATTGCTTTTTCTTGGCCTGATTTCAAGTGTTATAATGACAAGAGTGCTCAAACCTGAAGGACGGGGAGTGATTGAAATGTTTATGGTTTACCCGTTCATTGTGCTTGCGTTTGGTGAGCTCGGAGTAAGACAGGCAACAGCGTTCTTTATCGGTCAAAAGACGTACGAAAAAAATGATATCACCTCAAGTGTCATGGCACTTTTTCTAATTAGTGCGCCCATAGTTATCGGGATCATTTTTTTAGGTTATCTGCATTCAAATTTATTTCGTTATGGTTTGTTCATTCCTCTTTGCTTTGGATTAATGACATTGGCGGCCTTATTTCAAAGATATGGAAACGGTATTTTTTTAGGGGAAAAAGAAGTCCAGAAAATTAATTATGTACAGGTAATTAATAAAATAGCTCAGGTGCTTGGAGTGGTGATTTTTGTTTGGGTTGGGGGTGGAGGAGTAAGAGGAGCAGCCATGGCATATTTATTGGCCCAGTTGCTGCCAATAATCATTGTGCTTTACTGGTTAATCCCAACCTGCGATCTTAAGCCTAGATGGGTTTCTCCTATACCACAAGCTTTGATTAAAAAAGGGTTGATCTACTGCGGCTCTCTGCTTGTTATCATGCTCAACTACAGGATAGATATTATTATGTTGGGTCATATGCGTACAGCTCAAAGTGTTGGATTATATGCTGTGGGGGTAAATATCTGCGAATTATTAAAGCAAATACCTTTATCAATAGGTGTTGTTCTTTTTTCTCATGCAACCACATGGAAAGCTGATGCGGTCGATGTTTCTCTGAAAAAAATAGCCATGGCCACCAGAGTGTTGTTATTTTTGTCTGTAATTGGCGCTATTATTCTTGTTTTTGTTGCAGGCTGGCTTATCCCTCTGCTTTATGGTATTGGATTCCTAGGCAGCGTCCAGGTAATTTATTTCCTCGTTCCAGGTATCATTATACTCAATGCATTTGTGGCACTTAATTTGTTTATGTCTGGGCAGGGAAAGCCGGAAATAGTTATATATTCTTTTATTCCGGCTTTGTTACTGAATATTATATTAAATGTATTCTTAATAAAAAGATATGATTATATTGGCGCAGCTGTTGCTTCCACGCTTAGTTATTCATTGGGATTAGCTATATATCTGGGGATACTGAAAGCATACTACAAAGTAAGAATTATGGATTTTATTGTTTTTAAGAGGGCTGATCTTTCTTTTATTTACAGTAAATTAAAATTTCCAAAAAGAGGATAAAAAGTGAAATTCAAAAGCGTGGTTGGGGCAATGACATTGGTTACTAAAGACATCCCTGAGCTGTGTATTGTTGCGGGAATCCCGGCCAAAATAATCAAAGGGGATGTGATATGAAGATCCTGTATTTGGCTGGATTCCCAAATGAATATGATGATAATGTCTTTATTCAAGCCAGAAAAAAAAGCGTTATTTCATGCTTTGAAGAAAGCAATTATAAGATCGATTTTCTGTATAATTCATATGCTGAACACCCGCTGATATTAGCTAATGCTAAAATGTACTATAGTAGATTGCTGCCTTGTAGTGTGGGGCGCAGCTTTATCGAAAAAATTCATTGTAAATTATTTGAATATTCAGGATTATATTCCACATTTATATTAAGATTATTAGAGAAAAAATTCAACTTAAAAATAAACTCTTACGATGTAATTATAGCGGAAAGCTGGCATCACTTAGCTGCAGTTTTGCCATTTGCTAAAGGCAGAAAGATAATTGGCCGAATATATGGTACAAGCAACCTGACTGAAAGAATTGAAAAGAATTCAATTTGGAAGTTACATCCTTTCTTTAATAGGATAAAGCGGGTTATTAACTCTGATAAGATAATCGGGATTATATTTAATTCCACAGGTTCTCGTTCAAGGACTTTATTTGAGCTATTATCTGATAATACTGAGAAATTATCACCTGTTCCAGTATACTTAGATATGCCTAATTCTCTTTTCTCAACCGAAAAGCCGAAAGAAAGGCTAAAAGACGGTACATTGCAGCTATTACAAGTCGGCAGAATGACAGATCGCCATGGTTTCGATCTAACAATTAAAATAGTAGAGCGGTTGGTTAAGCAGCATGATATCCCTCTTATGGTCAGTTTAGTCGGGGGCGGGGCATTACAGGATAAAATTCGTGACCTGATAAAAAAGAGGGGCTTGGCTAAATATATAAAAATGCCTGGGTACCGTAGTATGGATGAGTTAAAGGATTTTTATGCGAAGGCAGATATTGTTATAAACTATTATGGTTTCAACCCGGTTATTGAAGCCTTAAATTATAAAGCATTTGTTATTACTCGAGAGTTTGGAGAAATGGGTAAAATTTTAGATAAAGCCTTTAACCGTAAGATTTATCGAGTCTGTTTGACGGATTGCAAAGTAGTAGAAATAGAGGATTCACTAAAAGAGCAATATGTCGATGAAGTTGTAAAATCAGCAGTTTGGTATTTTAATAATTTTTTACAGATAAGTGATTCTGATTTCACTCCTAAAAGAAAAATTACAAGCAAGGATTTCGCCCAGGATGTTTTTAGC
>JAKLQT010000047.1 GCA_022013205.1 Candidatus Omnitrophota bacterium
AAGGAGTAATCCCTGCATTACTAATTTGCGTTTTTCTGGTAGTGAGTAGTTCGCCTGGAAACGCTCAGGTGCAAAAAATAAATATGGGGGTTGATGAGAGCAAACCTGAGCTTAAGGATGATGATAGTGCGCAGATGTTGGAAAATGTGCCGCATTCAAATATGGCATCAGATTCCATGCCGCTGGTTTCAGACAGTAAGATAACTAACCTTAATGAAACAGTTAAAGGCCTGAAAGAAGCGGGGTATACTCTTGATGAAATAGTAACGGTTCTTAAAAATGATAATTACGAAGCCCCGCAAATTAGTATAGCCTGCCTGAAGTCAGGATATAACGGAACAAAGATTTTTCAGGCATTAGAAAAAGCAGGCTTTTCAGATAGACAGGCTAAAGCCGCGGTACCCGCGGCTTTAAGAACAGAAAGCCAGCCCTTAAGTGTTTATACTACTAACCCGGATTCTGTAAAGGCGGAGATGGCCCTTATTGAGCCTAATCCTTTTACATCGGGTGAGATAAATTCAAAATCTGAAACTGCTATAGGGCAGGAAAAAGAGAAAAGCACTTCAAACATAAATCCTATGGAAGTTCCGGTATCAGTCGGCGTAAAATTTGATGGATTGGGAAACTGGAGCGATTTTCAAAATAACCGTTTTGGCACAAAATAAAAAGGGAGGTCAAGTATGCACTACCTGACAAACAAATTATGGTTTAAAATTATTTCCTTTATTGTGTTGGAAACGTTTCTTTTTACAATCGCCGACATATCCTGGGCAGCCAATTATCACCAGAAGAAGGGCTCTAAAGAGGAGATGATGGAAGCGCGGGACAGGGATAGACTTTCTGCTGACGCTCTGAGCGATAAGCTTGTACTCACTCAGCCGGCAATCCCGTATATGGGCTTTGAGCAGGTGGTTACTAAAGGGCAGATAGAGTCAATGCCGATAATCGAAACCACGATCAGCGGTTTATCTATCGCGGGTAATGATTTACCGGCAATATTTGAAACGCTGAAAAATTCCGGCTGCTCTGTAAGCGAAGCCGGGTTTGGAGCTGTACGCCAGGGGTTTAATAAGAAAGAGATATATCATGCCCTTATAAAAGCCGGCTATGACAAGGAGGAAGTTAAAAAACTTTTAGGCGGGCTGCTTAAAGCGGAAGAAGAAGAGAAAAAATTGCAGGAAACTGATTCCCAGGAAAGTAAAACCGGGCCTCCTTTGGCCAAAGATGAAAAAGAGCAAAAAGAGGAAGAAGAAGCATTTGCAGCAAAAGAAGGCATATTTGAAATTCCTAAAGTTACGGATATGCCTGTTGAAAAAGAACCCGCCAGGATAATCGAAACATCCACAAAAGAATCCGCGATGCTGCGCCAGAGTGTTGAATTTGTGCGCATAATGATCAACGAGGGAAAACGCGGTGTAGAGCTGATCAGGATATTAAAGAAAGCCGGGCTTAGCAATGAAAGAATCATAAACGCTCTCACCCAGATGGGGTTTAATTTAAAAGACATCATAACTATATTAAAAGAAGCGAATATAAATTGTACGGAAATAGTGCAGTCATTACATAACGCGCAGATAAATTACAGTGATAAGGAAATATACGCGGCTCTTTTAAAAGCCGGATTTACAGACAAGGATATTGTTGCCGCGTTTAAAGGGGCTGGTATAAGCGCTGGCGATATCCTGAAGATCGCGACTGACTTAAGCCGCGATATGATTGATATTGCCAAGGCAATGGTAGATGCCGGATTTAACTTCGCGGATATTGCCCGTGCCTATGTTCTAAAGGCAATGAAAGGCACCTGGGATAATACCGTAAACCTGGTCAACTGCGCGGTAAAGGCATTTGACGCTTTTTTAACCAATATCGGACGCAATCTTGCTTCAAAAGAAGACCTTGCTTATGAGCTTATTGTTGATGACATACTTGCCACAGGAGAAGTAGAGATCAAAGGCAAAGATGTAATGACATCAATGCTGGCTATAAAAAACGCAGCCCGAAAATACGGTATAAGCTTGGAGGGATTTAAGCTCAGCGTTGATAGTTTAAAGGAACTTAATGAAAACGCGATTATTCATTTAGATAGCGATCACTGGGTAACTATTGTCGGTATTGACAATGCCCAGGTTACGATTATTGATAACGGCCGGGAGCAGGTTATATCTCTCTCTGAGCTTAATATCCGCTGGGACGGTACAGCTTTAGCTCTTAATCAGAAAGAACTCAAATATGAACAACTGCTTGATCTGCAGATGCGCCAGATACGCGGCGGCCGCGGTATCGGAAAGATTTTTAGTAACATAGTGGATACTGTTAAAAAGGCAGTTAAAAGTGTAGTAAAGGAAGTTACCAAAGTAGTTAAAGCGGTGGTAAAAGTCACTCAAGCAATATGGGATATAACAAGAAGCTGCTATTATTCGGTGTGTGGTAGAGAAGAAAAAGCAGACTACTACTGGAATAAAGGATGGAACAGTTTAAATGAATTTGTTATGCAAATGAACAGCCACATTCCTGTTCATTTTCTCAGGCAATGCCTTAATGCTGTATGGACGGGTACTAGAACAGCTGTTCAGGGAGTATTGAATTTTGTTACAGGCTTTCTTATGATATTTACAGGGGAAGCTGACGCGTTTAAAAGAATGTTCTCCGGATTTGCGCAGTTTTGTGTGGCTCCGACCGTAACCTTATACGGGTGTTGTTCGGAAAAAGTTGGCCGTGTGGTAGCGCAGGTTATCCAGTGGGCAGTACAAATTGTTGCCGCTGTTCTATCAATCATCTTTCCAGTATTTGCGCCGATTATCGCGTTTGTTGCTACGTTTATGGTTTGTATGGCAGATTATGATTTTGTAGCGGCATGCGCGGCCAATAGAATAGATGACATTGCGGGAAGTATGGAAAACATTTTTTATGCCGCGTGCATAGCCGCGGCAATTGCCTATGTTTGTCAAAAGCTCGGAGACTTTTTTGATTGGTTAAAAACACCGGCAGGAGGAACAGGAGGAACATTAGGAACAACAGGAGGAACATTAGGAACAACAGGAGGAACAGTAGGAGGAACAGTAGGAGGAACAGTAGGAGGAACAGTAGGAGGAACAGTAGGAACAACAGCAGCACCAGTA